>JAJZXT010000083.1 GCA_021806355.1 Thermoplasmata archaeon | reverse complement strand
AACTCGTTGTTCCCCGGCATCTGTTCATTGTATACTCTCAGCAAGCGGTTTATCTCATCATCATCGTGGACGTTTTCTACAAAAATCATTTCGTTTATCTGGTTTAACAATGTTTCCCTGGATTCGAAAAGAAAGCTGAAGGTCTTTGTGGATACCCTTCTTAATTTCTTTAATTGTATAACATCTTTTCTTTCGTTATCCACTACCTTTGAGAAATCTTCGGGAGAAGAGACCTCCCCCTTTATAATAGGTTTCATAGAACCACTCAGTTTGTCTTTATTTTTGAAAGCGTTTCTTCATATTTCTTTGCGTGGGATTTCTCAGCCTTTGAAAGTATTTCGAACCAGTGCGCTATATCTTCAAAGCCCTCGTCCCTTGCCACTTTTGCAAATCCTGGGTACATCTGAGAGTATTCGTATGTCTCTCCTGCTATTGCAGATTTAAGATTCTGTTCGGTTGTTCCTATTGGCTCTCCTGTCACTGGATCTCCGACCGCCGCCAGATATTTAAGATGTCCAAAAGCGTGGGCAGTCTCTCCATCTGCCGTAGATCTGAAAACCTGCGAAATTTCCTGCAGCCCCTCTTCATCTGCCTTCAGCGAGAAATAGAGATATCTTCTGTTTGCCTGGCTCTCTCCTGCAAAACCTGCCTTCAGGTTTTCTAGTGTTTTAGATTTACTAAATTCCATTTTATCACTGGCTTTGCATTTCTTCAAAATATAATAACCTTTGTGTATTGATTATTGTTTAATACTCATTCTAATATAGAACGGCCAGAACTTATTAAAAATATGGCAAGGTCCCTCCTGATAGTTTCGGTACCCTCAAGTTTGAAGATTTCACCATCAAACCTGATTTCAATTTTCTTTGGCGTGTTTATCTTTATCACTCCTGATTTGAATTTTTCTGGGATAGCATCTCTAAGCGGATCAAATGAACTGAAATCTTCCAGTGGAATCTGAACTACTTCTAATCCTGTCTTTCCATGAAGGCTTCCAGGAAATCTAATCAGCCTGTGTATATCAGTTGAAACAGGTTCATCTATCTCGCAGGCTTCCCTTTTCTTTACTTCTGAAACAGCAAATTCCAGCACCTTTAGATCATTTTCTTCAAAATACCTGTATTTTCCTGGACCAGATTTTGATAATGCTATTCCCCGGTTCTTATTGGTGCTTGATTTGCCTGCAGGCCTTTTCAGGCTCGATAGATAACCATTTGCAGCGCGTCCGTCCTTGAAAATTGAGTTGAGAATTTCCTCTCCATTGCCTTCGCCACACTCTCTGATAATATTGCAAAAAAAATCATCAATTTCCTTTACCCAGCTGTCGCCCTCTTCCTTAATTAGCGATGGATTCTGCCTTATTTCCTTGGCAGTTATGCCTTCCCCCCTAACGAGATTGGCAATTTCCCTTCGTGAATCTGATGAAAGATTGTAGACTCTTTCGCTCTTAACATGCACATGGTATCCTCTTCCTCCAGAGAAATATAGATATATTTCGTCTTCTGAAAAACTCAGGAGGCCAAGAAGGTATTTTTCTATAAGCCTCTTCGTATGGTTCTTGACTTCTGAAAGGATCTCCTCATATGTCATATTTGACGCCCCTTCTATATGATCTGCGTCGAGATCAAATATAAGTTCTGCACCATTCCAGCCTTTGTCAGCCATTACCCTTTCAAGAGGATTGTCATAATATGCAACAGAATAGTAAAGGTGTTTTGGAACCAGTTGCTTTATGAAACTGCTGAATTCCAGAATTGATGATATATTTCCATGCCTTGTCATCGGCCCGTTGAATGGAATATACCCTATCTCTCTTGAACTGAATTTATCTGGAAGCAGAAGCTTGGCTACTTCGTAATAATTCTTGAATTCGTTCCTCAAAAAATCCTGTTCGCCTGTTATGAATACCCATGATAGATATATTAATAAAAGTTGTATTCACACCATATGAAAGGCATCGCAATTGCTATATTTTTCACAGCAATGATGATGATGCCAATATCGGCCGCAGCAGTTCAAAACAACAATGGCACGAACCACGTAGAATTGTTTAATACCGATGGATTGAACCATAACAATTCCAGCTTGAGATCTGTCTTATATTTCAACAATCCCGGAAGAATGATTCCAATTGAAAAACAGTTAAACAAATTCAATGTGGCTTTTCAATCTGGAAAGAAATACATAGATGTTTATGGAAATATGCCTATAATACTTCTGAGACAATTGAAAAGTGAGCAATCCACTTCTGGATTCAACCTCCTGAATGGATCAGCAGGACCTCAGGCTTCACCGATGATTTGTTATAATGCAACTTATCAAAATGCAGGCGACCCAACATATGTTCCACAAAACATATGGAATGCATACAATGTGACAAACTATTCAACAAGATATGGGGGGTCCGGAGAAACCGTTGCCATAGTGGACGCATATGGTGATCCTTTCCTTGCTTACGATCTCTCTGTATTTGATCATACAAATAACCTGCTCCCCACTAATGTATCAATATATGAACCCTTCGGACCAATGATTCAGACAAATTTTAACTGGTCCATTGAAACTTCAACGGATGTGGAATGGGTCCACGCAATGGCCCAAAGAGCTAATATTCTTCTGGTCCTGGTTCCAAATGCAAGTTCCCAATACCTGCAGGAAGCCATAAATTTGACGGTGCAGAACAGGATGGCGAATGTGATTTCATTAAGTTGGGGAGTTTCAGAAAATGAAATGCTTCCAGGCCTTTTAAACCAATATTCCAACACGTTTAAACAGGCAGCTATTGACAATATTTCTGTTGTAGCTGCCAGCGGTGATAGAGGGGCATTTAATGGAGGGAAATCACTGGCAGTCAATTTTCCTGCGTCTTCACCGTATGTTACCGCTGTTGGAGGAACAACTCTCAATGCCCTGAATGGTAAATTCTCGCAGACAGCCTGGGGAGGAGGCTCAGGACAAAATAGCTTTGGAAGTGGAGGTGGTTTCAGCAGTGTCTTTACCGCGCCAAAATGGCAGAACCCTTATGGATATAACAGTACAATGAGGGGAGTACCGGACGTCTCGCTTGATGCAAATAAGCAGACGGGCGTGGTTGTTGTTGATGATAATTTTAACTTCACTGTTGGTGGAACGAGCATCGCCGCTCCAATGTGGGCGGGAATGATTGCTATTCTGGATCAGGTTGATGGCAGGAGCCTTGGGTTCATAAATCCACTTTTATATCAGATATCAAAAACAGATTATTATGGCAAAGCTCTCAACAGTGTTTCTACAGGCAACAATGGCTACTACAAAGCAAATTATGGCTGGAATCCCGTCACAGGTTTAGGTACTCCAAACATTGGCTGGATGGTAAAGGCCATACGGAATCTTACAGGGCCGGGAGGATATGAAGCGATAATGGCCCCACCAAAAGACATGGCTTCCTTCAATGTTTCTACTTATCTGAATGTGTCTGGCACAACGGTTCCCATGGATAATGGGTCTACCTTCAGTTTCCTCTCATTACAGTATGCTCCAGGCATGGGCATTTTCACAGGCATAAAGGAATCATATGGCGAGTATAAAGCTGTAATCAAATTGGTAACGGGGAATTACAGTAGTTCCTATTCATATAACATAGGCAATGCAACAAACCTCAAATTGTGGATAAATGTAAATGGAAATTTCGTAACTGCTGGTTTTAATTCTGGTTTCCATAAATTCATTCTGTTTCCGGAGTATCTTTATGAATCATATATTGCCGTTGGACTTGGCAGAACTGGAATATACGGAAATCTTTATGGTTTTCCCTCAGTATCTTTTTCTTATCCCGTGATTTCTGGAAAAACTACATACGCCGAGAAAACATTTTATGGGTTGTATTTAAATAACACAGCTGCGGAAAATTACTCTAGTGTTAATTTGACATCCAATTCTCGAATCCTGGATTTCAGCTATGGCCAGGCTACGCATAGCTCAATTGATCCGATCAAAAATATGATGGGAAATCGTATAGAGATAACTTTATCGCTCAATGAAACGAACGGCATTATAAGTGGCATATTATCCCAGTATTCTGGAAATGGAACATTCTATCAAAACGGCAACAAGATCGTGGGAAATACATATAATTTCAGTCCACCCGGACCGTACAATATAACATTCAAATCAGCAACCGTTACGACATACATTGATATAGTCATACCACAGACCCTGAATTCTACTCTTGACATTGCTACAAGTTTAGATTTCAATTTCTCTCTAGAAACCAATGTTACGTTAGATAATTTCCTCACTTTTCAGGGAGGCAATGGATCACAATTCTATCTCTTGAAAGGAAACAACTCAGTTTCCTTGTTTACGAAGGGCTTCAAAGATTACTCCTCGAATTTAAACGCCAGCAGTATCACCTCAGTAAACTTAACGCCGGAGTATGTCAGCCTTATTATTTCAACCAGCCCTGCTAATTCTTCAATCGATATCAATGGGATCGTGAAGCAGGATATTAATGGCATATCGAGTTTTTCACTTTTACCCGGAAAAATAACTATAACTGCAACTCACAAATATTTTGCATCATCCAATTCTACTTTGTATGTTTATCCCGGAATGAACGAAACATACCCTGTATATCTTACCCCACTTAGCAGAATGATAGCAATAAACGGCATCGTGAAAAATTCAAAGTTCCATTTCAACGTTCCTGATGTTCTGGTAAAATACAATAATTCTGATTATTCATATACAAACTCTCAAGGAAGATATTTACTTTACGTTCCTGTTGGCCCCGAGAATATCTCTTATTATGCAGAATTTTACAAACAATACAACGTATCAGAAAATTCCAGTACCAATACATCCATTAACGTAGACATATCATTTTTCCTCAATACTAACCCGTACCTTGGAAACCCGACAATAGCTATAAACAGGGCAATCCCCCTCCTATTTTTTACTCTTTTCTTGGGCTGGACCTTAACAGATGTCTCTTCGGTAAATTATTTAGAGATACATTACTATCAACTTGGATCGCCAGATAACTCTTCGTTAAAAGTTAGTGCAGGCTCCACTTACACAATGATCAATGGCATCTATCCAGGGAAATCATATGTATTTTATATCGAAGTGTTCTTGAATGATGGCCAGTACTTCTTTTCGAAAGGCGTGGAGATTTCTTATTCAAATATTTCGTTTTTGGCCCTGAACATTTCCATTGCGGCATTCATTGCACTCGCAATATTTTCCGCAGCCTCATCGATCAAGAAGCGCATAAAAAGAAAGAAAGCCTTTGATAAATTAATGGAAGAAACTTACGGCAGCCGAAAAAAATGGAAATAGAATTCAGGATAGCTTGAATTCAACGTTCTGGGATAATGGAAGAGTTTTTCCATAGTTTTTTGAAACTGTCTGCCTTCTCATGTATCCTTTCCAGGCATCACTACCACTTTCCCTTCCGCCACCAGTATTCTTTTCTCCGCCGAAAGCACCTCCTATCTCAGCTCCGGCTGTACTGGTATTGACGTTTGCGATCCCGCAATCTGATCCGGTGCTGCAAAGAAAAGCCTCCTCCTCGCGAATATCATTGGTAAAGATTGCAGATGAAAGCCCCTGTGGTACGGAATTGTGGATCCTGATAGCCTCCTCTATTGTGTCATACTTGAAAACGTATAGAATTGGCGCAAAAGTCTCTTCTTCTGAGATCTTAACCTTTCCATTTGCTTCTATTATGGTTGGTTCAACATAAAATCCACCTTCAAGCCCCTTTATTTTGATTACGTTGCCTCCAAACAGTATCTTGCCACCCTGGTTTTGTGCCTCAGCTATTGTTTTCTGGTATTTCTTAACTGCGTCCTCGTCAATAAGTGGACCAACGAGGGTTCCATTTTCAAGAGGATTCCCTATCTTTACATTGGAATATGAATCCTTGAGCTGACTCACAAATCTCTTATATATTGCAGAATCTACAATAGCCCTTCTTGTTGTCGTGCATCTTTGCCCCGCAGTTGCAAGTGCGCCGAATAATAGTCCTTTCATGGCAATATTTTCATCAGCCTTTGATGATATTATCACTCCATTGTTTCCGCCAAGCTCCAGAATTGACCTTCCAAACCTTTCTGCAACATTTTTGCTAATTTTCCTGCCTGTTGCCACAGAACCGGTGAAGGAAACGATGGGGATTGATTGATCCTTGCTGATCAGGTCTCCTATTTCTGCGCCTCCCCCACAAATTGTGGAGAAGATTGGAGGTATTGATTCCTTTTCCATTACAGAGGCTACAATCTTGGTGACTGCTATTGCGGTGAGAGCCGCCTTGCTGGAAGGTTTCCAGATCACTGAATCACCGCAAACTGCTGCGATGAATGAATTCCATGACCAGACCGCAGACGGGAAGTTAAATGCAGTTATTACCCCAACAGGTCCCACTGGGAGCCATTGCTCGAACATTCTGTGGTTTGGCCTTTCACTGGCTATTGTCAGGCCGAATAGCTGTCTTGATAATCCTGTGGCATAGTGCCCAACATCTATCATTTCCTGTATTTCTCCCTGACCCTCTGTAATTACCTTCCCGACCTCCAATGAAACGATTAAGCCTAAATCCCTCTTTGCGTCCTCAAGAGCCGTAGACACTTTCTTTATGAATTCACCCCGTTTTGGTGCCGGCACCTCTGACCACTCTTCATACGCTCTCCTCGATGTTTTTACTACAGATTTATAATTGTCCTCTGAAGCCGCGTTTATAGAACTGAGATCAGTTCCGTCTATGGGTGATTTCGATTTTATAATTTTTTCTGAAGTTCCCTTTATCCAGGAACCAGAAAAAATTCCCTTCTCAACTTCGTTCAATCCCAATTTTTGAAAAACTTCCTTCCTAATCTTCTGTGTGTCCTTATTTTCCATTAATGATTATGAAACCTTGTCTAATATTCATATCGGTTTACATGTTAGAGAGGGAGGAAAAGCAAATTGTGTGAGCAATAATCAAGTTTAGTGCACTCAAGAAATCCTGCTTATGATTGAACTAGCAAGTTCCAGAAGTATTTCAAGGTCTGGAGTTTTCCTTGTGTTTTTCAACGCTGCCATAGCGTTATCCATGAATTTCTTTGCCCTGGAAACTGAATAATCTATTCCACCAGAATTCAAGATGAAAGCCTTTGCGATATCTATGCTTTCCTTGTCCTGTCTTTGACCGTTCATCACTAATCTGAGATGATTGACCATTTTGGTATCATCACTTAACAAAGCGTAAATTATGGGGAGTGTGATAGCGTTATGCTTTATATCTGTGAATACTGGTTTTCCCATTGATTCTTCAGAACCTATCAAGTCAAGAATATCATCGGTTATCTGAAACGCCATTCCCACATTATAAGCAAAGTCAAACATTGAATCTATCGTTTTTGGATCAGCATTCGCTGCTATTGCCGCACATTTTGCACCAGCCCCAAAGAAATAGGCTGTCTTGCCAGATATGATTTCAAAGTATTTTTCCTCAGTTATATTCAAATTTCCGAGATTTATCGATTCGTTTATTTGGCCCTCAGCGAGTTTTGTGGCTGCAACAGCCATGATCTGGGAAATTGTTGCCCCATACCTGGAACCAAGGCCGTATGCTACGGCGAAGAGGTAATCTGCCACAACGATTGCATTAGCCATTCCGTATTTGAAGTTAAGTGATGGCCTTCCACGCCTCATGCTGGCCCCATCGATGATATCATCATGGACTAGGCTTGCGGTGTGGATCAATTCATAAGCTATTGCAAGATCCAAAATCTTTTGGATGTCTTCATATTCTGACGATATCTGGTAGGCGAGAATTGCCATAAGGGGCCTAAGCCTCTTTCCACCAGCAATAGAAGTGTACCTGGACATCTCATCGAGTTCTGGGCTCTCACTTACAAGAATTTCACTTATTCTTCTGTTTATTTGTTCGACTATTTTAGTGAGTCCCGAATTCATTAAGAATGGCTCTTTCATACTAGCTCAAGCAGACTCATGATTACAACTTTTAATTTAAGTATTGGGAAAAAATATTGAGGTAAAATTGTATTTCAAAGTATTATTCTAGTTTCTGGTCATTACTATCTCAATAGAAGAGACATTTGATTCTCCTCTTTCGCCCTCGACTACCTCTGTCGACAGAGTGATTTTATGATAGTTGGCGGTTTGGATGAATTTATGTTTTGCAATCTCCGCAATATCTACCGCCTTACTTATAGCCTTTCCCCTTGCCTTAATTGTCACTTGTTCAATGTTATTATTGAACTGAGTTACTACCGCGAGCACGTAATTCATTGTTGGTTTCTTTCCGACATAGATAATGTTTGCTTCTGCCATATTGTTCACCATGTTTTCCAAATGCTTATTTCCTTAGCATGCAGCTTAGGAACCCTCCTCTTATAGATTAAAGGGCGCAACTTCTTTGTTAACACTATTTAATAATGCGAGGCGGTTTTAGTTTCTGGAATTCGACTTCCGGGGTTTTTGCATGATTATATCGTGTGACATCCTCCCACGACTGAAGCCGTGGGCTTCCTGCTTCATCAACCGTTGCCCCTTCATGTATTCGGGTGGTCTTACACAATCTCCAACAGGCGTTAA
>JAJZXT010000001.1 GCA_021806355.1 Thermoplasmata archaeon | reverse complement strand
GTTACTATTTCTCGCAGGATATTGATCTGTCCGCTGGCAGACAGAAGTGAAAGAGGTCGGATCGCATATTGCTTCATGCGTGCCTGCATCCGTAAAGTCAGATGGCTTAGCATGAAGGACAAAGTACCTTCGGGCCGAGGGGAATTCAAGCCCATGGAGATTTCGCCAGCAACCTTTGAAGTGGGAAGCTCCCTGCGAAAGCTGGGAGAGGAGGTCACTATAGCCAATAACCAATTGAAGTTAATTAAGAACCTCGGCGTTGACACGAAATGTAATTGACAATGCACTATTCAAGTACTACATTGCGTTAATCTACATATTAAGAGATGCCCTTGCTTCATCTGACATTTTGCTCGGATTCCATGGAGGTTCCCATACCAGTTCAACATCTGCCATTTCTACCCCTGGCATATTTTCAACAACCTTCTGAACCTCTGCAAGTATCCAGGGAGTTACCGGGCATGTTGGAGCAGTCATTGTCATTTTTAAAAGTACCTTGTCGTTATTGATGTCTATCTCGTAAATCAATCCAAGATTGACTATATCCAGACCTATTTCAGGGTCTTCAACTACCTTCAGTTCCTCAAGAATCTCCTCTTTGGTTACCATTAATATCAATATATGATTTCAAATGGAAATATTAATGCTTTTTAATTACAAGAGAGACAAAAAGAGGTATTTATCAGGCATACTTATGAATCATTCCAGGTTCAGCATCTGATTCTGAAAGTCTTTGCTGGCATTGTTCCTGAAAGATATTATGGATGATTCTATCGCACCAATAATTGATTTTTCAATCCACCTATTATCAATTAAAAAATTATTTCCATCGGTGACATTTTTTTCACGAATACCGACGGAATCCTTAAGTGATTCGTCAAACTCAATGGATTGGCTTTCACCGAAATGAATCCTGCCAATCTTGTCTATGACCACAGCACACATTGACCTCAATAATATCCCTTTTGAGGGTATTTCCCTGACCCCTATGCAGAGGCCAATTGCGAAATCATGCAATTTTAGCAGTTCAACCGCTTCATCTGTAGCTTGTTTGTAGTTATCAGGATAAAATTCTATGGGGAAAAAACCGTTTCCTAACTCCTTAAATTCGAGATTCAATTCACCAAATTCTTTTTCCATATATGACCTGGCATCTGCAAAAAAAGGTTGCCATGTTGAATTCACTGCAAAATATATCGGTTTCATGACCTTTCCATGCTCATCTATTTCTCCTCGCATTATTCTCCTAGAACTTATTGGCAGGAGGTCTTTTGCAAGAACAACTGGAACTGTAATAATAACTAGCGGGGTCAGGTTGTTTTGAACTCTTTTCTCGTTGATTCTCCTTGCATTGCCCACGGTCTCTTCAGAAACCACTATGTGCGTATAACTCGCCTCTGATGTCGAATCACCTTCCGTAGAATTCAGGGGCCTGATGATGAAGTCCGAAGTCCTGCTCCTTAGATATTTCTCTATGATTTCTTTCCTCTTTTCAAATCCAATGATCCCATACGGCTTACTTTTTTTAATGAATGCGTCTGCGGTTAACCCGACTATTATTGGCATGTTGAGATCTAAAACTACATCCAACAGGGCTTTGTGCCCATCGTGCAAAATGGTAAAGGTTCCCGCCACGATAACTTTCATTTAGTTCTTTTTTATGAACGTCTTACTGAGCCGTCTGATTCCTTCCTTCAGCTGTTCATCGTCACCGTACGTAAAATTCAATCGCATGCTCCTCTTCTGCCCGCCCGTAGTGCTGAATGCCTGTCCGCTAATGTAAGCAACCCCATTTTTTATAGCCTCCCCGACCATTTGTTTTGTATCCACATTACCGGCAACTGTCAACCAAACAAACATTCCCCCGTCAGGCTTTGACCATGTCGAACCATCCCTGAATTCCTCTTCAAGTGCGTTTACCATGATATCTCTCTTTTTCCTGTACATCTCGATGTTCAAGGCAACCTGTTTATAGATTGATCCCTGCTTGATGTATTCATATGCCACATATTGTGAGAATGTGTTGGTAGCCAGGTCAAGTGCCTGCTTGATTAGATTGAATTTTGATATGACCTCGGTTGGAGCTATCGTGTAACCAAGACGCAATCCCGGCGTCATGACTTTTGAAAAAGTTCCGAGATATAAGACACCATCTCCGCCCTTGAGGCTTTTGATAGGAGGAACCTTATTCCCATAATATCTGAGCTCACCGTAAGGATTGTCTTCTATAAGCGGAATATCATACGAATTTGATAATTCCAGAATGTGCTTTCTTCTCTCCAGAGACATTGTAAAACCGGTTGGATTCTGAAAAGTAGGGATAGTATATATGAAGGATGGCTTTGTTCCAGCCTTTATCAAGGATTTTATTCTTGATTCAAGGACATCGGTCTTCATTCCCTCGTCATCCATCTCTATGCCAACCATCTTCAGGGCGTTAGCGTTGAATGCAGATATTGCCCCTACATAGGTTGGCTCTTCGGTTATGATTGTGTCACCCGGATCAGCAAGCACCTTTCCCAACTCGTAAAGACCCTGTTGTGAACCGGAATTAAGTATGACATTCTGCGGAGTGCATTTAAAGCCCTGCGTCTTTTCAAGATAACCGGGTATTATATCAAGAGTCTCCTGCACTCCCAATGTATTTGCATACTGAAAAACCTGGGCAGATCTTGTTTCAATGAGGTTATCCATGATCTGTTTCAATACCGCCGATGGAAAAGTTCCCGGATTCGGCATTCCACCGCCAAGTGAGATAAGGCCTGGTGTTGAAGCCATCTTTAACAGTTCGCGAATCTCCGACGGTTTCATTTCATTAAGAAAATACGAGAATTTATAATTCATTCTCTCACGCATCTACATTTCTAAAGGAAATATAAAAGTGTTTGAACTCATCAATACAAAACACTTATAACGTTGCTGAAATTTGAGCCCAATGATATCCAACAGACTGACTTGGAAAGTCAGTGTTATCGGCCAGCCAGGATCAGGAAAAAGCTCTCTGATTTCAAGGATGGCTTATGACAGCGATTCGGCTGCAGGTGCCATGAGAGGATTAGTGAGAAAGAAACTAAACGCTGAATTAAACGGCGAAACAAGGAATGTAGAGTTCTTATTTCAGGAAATAGATGGATTCTCTGGTTCTGATAACCTGATTGCCAGCGCGAATGGCGTCATAATAGTCGTGGATATCACAAATCCGGTGGATTTTGATGAATTGACAAAGTTCATTAATTTTATTTCAAATTTTGGAAAGAAACCGCTTATATTCATAGCTGGTTCGAAACTTGACAGAAGGTATGAGGCCAAGATATGGGAAAAGGACCTTGAACCCCTGAAGAAGCATGGAATCTCAAAAATTTATATGGTTTCGTCAAGGCAGCCGGAGACCGTAAAGAGTATGTTGAATGATGTTGCGGCAAGCCTCCTTATGAGAACAATGGAAAGGAAATGAGTTGAGTGGAAAGGCCATATGCGGAGAGATAGTGTTCAATATTACCGGAAACAGAAGTGCAGCCCATATTTTCAATAAGTATTCAACCGGTACATTGAAAGGAGATGTGCTTATTCTTGAACCGTTGGAGGTTATTTTTTTATTCTGGAAAAGAAGAATTAGGGCAGAGAACCCCGTTTTCAATGATGGCGCATTATTGCTGAAAACAATGCTTCATGAAGATGAGATCCCACTCTGGAATACATACAGAGACCTGAGAATAGCAGGGTACAGAGTTAAGAGGAATGGAATGGAGTTGAAAGCAAGAGAGAGAAGTTCCGCTTCCACAATTTTTACCGTTAAAACCGTGCGTGAAAATTTTCGTTTCCAGTTCTCACAACTCTTTCAGTGGAAAGATAATATCATTGCAGCTGTCGATGATGATGGGGGAGTGACTTTCTACAAGATTGCTGAGATAGAGATAGAGGGAAGCCTGGATATTCCGGAATTTCCTGAAAAACCAGTTTTAATGGAGAAAAGATCTGTTTATTCCGGTTCAACCCTCCCGGAATGGATCGGTGATTCTACCACCGTGAACTTCACGGTTCTCTCGGAACTTGAAACGAGATATATAAATGGCGAAAAACCGGAAGGCCTTGTAGAACTTGTTTATCGTGATCTGTTCAGGAAGCGCTCCATAATAAGAACCGGGTTCAAGTATGGATGTAATTTCAGGATATACCTTAATGAATTGTCTTCTCACGCTGAGGCATTGGTCCACGTTTTCGATAAGGATGAGGGCTGGTATGCGATTTCCAGAGCAGTTAGAGTTGCTGGCGGTGTTAAGAAAAAGATGATTTTTGCTGGACTTTACAATGAAACCATAAAATATGTTGAAATAAAGAGAATGAAGTCTTTTGTTAATGATGAAATAGAAGAAGATGAATCAGATCTGTGATTCAAAGTCTTCTACTGCATATTTGTATTCAGAGTAGTCCTTTATCGAACCATTCCTCAGCATAATTTCCCTTGCGAGGAGCCAATAAACAAGGGCAAGAGATCTTCTTCCCTTATTGTTGCTTGGCACGACGATGTCGACGAAGTCAGTCTTGTTGTTTGCATCGCAAAAAGCTATGACGGGTGCACCAACATTCCTTGCCTCCTTCATTACCTGGGTATCAGCAAGCGGATCGGTAACAATTATTGCCTTTGCCTCAGTGTAAGTTTCAAGATTTGGGTTTGTCAATGTTCCCGGAATGAATCTTCCAATAATTGACCTTGCACCTGTGACCTCTGAGAATTTTGTTACCGGCCTGAATGCATATTGCCTTTGCGCCACAACAAGTATTTCCGCAGGGTTGATCCTCGATAGCATTTTACCTGCAACCTTGATCATTTTATCAGTATAGTTCAAGTCAAGAATGTATAACCCATCATTTCTTATCTTGAAAATATACTTTAGCATATCTTTGGTTTTTACCTGTGTTCCTATTTGTACCCCTGATTTCTGGTACTCCTCTTCTGAGATCAATAATTCCTCTTCCATTATTACCAACTCTTTTGAATTTAAGATTCGCTGTAATCGATTCTATATATTTATTGATTTATGTTTTACTTTTAGAACATAAAAATAGTCAACCGATTCGATCCCTAATAACGCCGAGGTCTATTAAGCATGTTGCGGCTGATCTTAATTACTCCCATTCGATAGTTCCGGGCGGTTTGTGCGTTATGTCATATGATACCCTGTTTATTTCAGGGAATCCATTTGTTATCTCGATCGATATATCCTCAAGAATTTTCCAGTCCAGTTGAGAAAATGTTGCTGTCATCGCATCCAGAGAATCCACACATCTTATCACAACGCTGTAACCATAGCTTCTCTTGTCACCGTGAACTCCTGTAGTCTTTACCGGAAGTAGCACCGCAAAATATTGCCATGGCCTTTCAGCATTGCTCGTCCTTCTTTCAATTGTCTCCTCGACAATCTGGGTTACACCTTTGAGCAAATTGAGCTTCTCTTCTGTGATCTCGCCGATTATCCTGACTCCCAGGCCTGGTCCAGGGAAAGGCTGTAGGTCATCCCTCAACCCCACTTCCCTGCTGAGTTCCCTTACATCATCTTTATAGAGGTCCCTGAGAGGTTCTATGAGCTTCAGGTTCATTTTTGACGGGAGACCGCCCACATTGTGATGGGTCTTTATGGTTTCCCTCCTTGACCCTCCACTTTCAATCCAGTCTGGTGCTATCGTCCCCTGAAGGAGATATTCTGCTCCGTATTTTTTAGCCTCCTCTTCAAATACTTCAATGAATGTTGACCCAATTATTTTCCTCTTCTGCTCCGGATCAACAACGCCTTTCAAGTTGTGAAGAAATCTTGCTTTGGCATCAACTATTTTTCCGTTAATATGGTATTTTTGAAAGATGTCACTGACCCTTTCCGGTTCGCCAGTTCTCACCAAGCCGGTATCAACAAAAACTGATAATACCTGATCTTTAACAGCCTTACTGCAGATAACAGATAGCAGGGTGCTGTCTGTTCCACCAGAACACGCTAAAATACCTTTACCCTTGAGATTTTCATGGATAAAAGAAATTATTTTTTTTAATTCTATGGATTCTGACAAAAATATTCAACCTATCAGGTCTTCATTATGGCTCCAAGAAATATCAATAATCCGATTACTACTCCTATGATGGATGCTACCACATAGTAAATAATGCCCACGATTACCTCATTAAATAGAGTTACGCCGGTGAAGGTGTATTCCCTCAGCGCATAAATTGCAACCGCCACTACTACTGCTCCCACGATCAGACCGACTCCTACTATTCTACTCTTTCCGCTTCCAAAGTAGGCAGTCATCGCTCCGAGAACAAGTAGGGAGAGTGCAAGCAGAGCTAAGATAACCAAAACAAATACGTCCCAATTCCAAGGATTCCATGGATAGCTAATCATATTTAATCACAACTTTACTCCTGTTAATGTTTTTGTGTCTATAACGCCATCTATCTTTCTTATCTTATCAACCACTATCTTTCCAAGCTCACTGAAGTCGTTAACATCTATTTTTGCTATAAGGTCATATTCTCCAAATAAGGGGTGAATTTCCACTATATAGGTAATCATAGATATCTTATTATAAACTTCGTGTTCTTTTCCTGGTACTGTGCTGATGAGAACAAAAGCTATAGACAATTAGACACCTCATATCGCAATGATTCTTATGATATAAATCTTTCATAACTTCCTTTGGCATAAATTGCCTGGTAGATTTTCACTGTGATTGGTTTATAAAATGTGACGCTCTCCTTTCAGTTCATTTTCTTTTTTCTCTAATGTGATTGAAATCTCTATCTTTCTATGGAAAGTCATTTTAACATTTCAGGATTATGCCAATTATTACCACGTGGATTGGGCGAAAAGTGATGGTTTCATTCCATTGAATTTTCTTCATAGATATTACCAAAAACTTATTAATGGTATTTTAGAATGTATACATCGTGGTAGACTGCCCAGCATGCGGAATCAGGTTTGGCAAGGGAAACTACATGGAACTTTCCTTACATTTCCTTAAACTTTCTGAGAATAGCGATTCGCTCCATATATCATGGCTGAATCAAAATATTTCCAGGAGAAAATCCGATCCAGAAAAGCTCTCAAGAATGTTGTCTGAGTATTATTCACTGAAAGGAAATGGAATAAAAAATTGGATAATAAAGGATTTTGTAAGCCATTTTAGGGGTGAGAACCCGCACCCTTTCATTCTGGCAATGCAGGCATACGATGAAAACGTCTTGAGAGGGTATGCAATTGAACATCACCATTTCCTGAAGCAATGGATCAAATCATGTTCCTATGTTATGGCTAAAACTGACATAGATGAGGTCCAGGAATATGAGCTTGAAAATATCATGACAGAGCTCCACGGGTACGGAAAGGATGTTCCTTCTCATCACGAACTACTCTTAAGAATGGGTGAATCATTGGGTGTTGGCAGAAACGACATTCTTGGATCTGCACCTCTGCCTGCCACCGCGAAAGCTATAGAGATATGGAATTGGATAGCATCTGAAAGAACATGGATAGAGGCAATGGCAGCAATGCATTCGCTTGAATTGATAGCAAATCGCGATTTGAAAAGGCATGGAGCAAAATATCAGTATTTTAACCCGGATATCCTCTCCAATGGTAGGGCAACCCGCGAGGTCAGAGATTTCCTTAAGGAAGGATACGAAGCGGATGTCTTTCACTCATATAGGGCACTTGACCTGGTGGAAAAATACTGCTCGCCGGAAAATATTGAGGATATACAGGGTTCATATCTTCTATCCGCTGGCGTTTTTTCAGATTATCTTGGGGCAAGGCTTGAAAGAGGTCATATGATTGAAAACAAACAATGAGGAGGGTTGCGGCCTATGCAATGCCACTTGGGGAGAATATCACAGGGATATTGAAGGAGAGGATATGTTCTTCTGTTGCGATATATGCGCTGATATTTTCCAGAATATGATTGGAGAGGTAAAAAGGAGAACTGGGTGGGAGAATATTGACAGGGTTGAACTCCATGGAAACTACAGTTCAGGAAGGAATTGCGTTGCATACTCCGGGAAAAACCAGTTCAAGTATTATTTCAGGACCTACGGAGATGAAAGAATGATGAAATTTGAGGAGCGTTGAATCAACATCATTCAAGCCCCAATTTTTTGCCCACGCTTATCACAAGGCGAAACTTTCCCACATTCACTGGTATTGGCATTATGAGAAATGATGAATTTTCTGGATAACTCATTTTCTTTCCTGTTGTATCATTCTGTTTTTTTCGCAAATCAAGAAAATAATTCCCCCACAAACACACACAATCGGATGTGCTTTTCACCTGGATATATTATGAATCTGCAGGCATTGAACATCCTGTACAAGTGATTATCGTTGAATGCCTTGAAGATTGGATGTTAAGGAAGTTCGAATACCATTTACCTGAGAGCCTGAGTTTTATTGCTTCCCCATGAATCCATAACTATTCCGTGACATCCTCCCACGTTAAATAACGTGGGCTTCCTGCTTCAACCACTTCACTTGCTTTATCCCTTCCTTCTCAAGAAGGGACAGAGTAGAGGTGACTGTGTCCACAGGCGTCAATTCCCCACTGTCCGTGGGTATTCCGGTCTTTATGAGACCAAATTTCTTTATGTTTATTGCTGCATTCCA
>JAJZXT010000012.1 GCA_021806355.1 Thermoplasmata archaeon | reverse complement strand
TGTTCATTCCTTGATCATGAAAGTGTAGAACACCATGATTCATACGCAGGAAAGAGAATAAAAAGAGGAGTCTTCAGATCCGCAAAAGGAATCCTGATACATGGAGATCTCAATGCAGTATACAACATAATAACAAAGGCAATCCCCGAAGCATTTGCGAACGGGATAGAGGGGATTGGGTTGTACCCACGAAGTTTAAGCATCAGACAGATGATAACTTCCAAAGGTGGATGTTAACATGGTTAACGGAAATCATAACCTGATGGTCTTTCATCACGATTCTTCCGCTTGAGGCGATTGGGAACGCAACTGTTTTCCGGATCTTAGCATGGAAAAAATTCCTGCAGCCAATAGAATCAAAGCAGAGGCAGTAAAGGCAATTCTTAGCCCCCCTAAAAATGAAGCAAAGTAGCTGGGGTTGAGTTTGCCAACTCCAAGGAAAACTTCATACGATACATATCTTGGCACTGCTAATGTAGCAACAGTTATTGTAATGACAAAACTGAGCAGTGTTCCTATGTTGGCAAGAGTCCTCTGAAGGCCAGAGATTGACCCAAATGCCTTTGCCTGTGCTGCAGCCATAACTGCTCTATTATTAGATGGCCAAAACATTGATCCGCCAACCCCTGCGATTAAGGAACCTAGAACGACTTCATAGTACGAAGAATCCGTTTGCAGTTGGGTATATATCAAGACCGCAACAATCATCAGTGCTATTCCAAGAGTGGCCATAGTTCTTGAACCAAATTTGTCAGCCACCTTCCCCATTTTTGGAGACAGGAAACTGGCAATGACATATCCAGGAACGAGGATTAAGGCGGCATATAATGGCTGAAGTCCCCTGACTCCCTGCAGATATAATATCAATAGGAATATCACAGATAGATATCCCGTAGCTTGAAGGAATGTTGCAAGAAGTGAGTAACTGAGATATTTTGATTTAAAGGCCGTCAGGTCAATTATGGGATTCTTGCTTCTCCTTTCTATCAGGAGGAAAATCACAATTGAAACCAATCCTACTGCCAGGTAAGAGAGTATAGTGCCATTCGATGCACCAGACGCAATTTCCACACCAGAATATGAGAGGGAAAACAGGGAAATGGCGAGGGTTATGATTCCCGGGAAATCAAATACATGCTTCACTTTTCTTGAATCCTTGATGTATTTTACGCTGAATATGAATGCAATGAGCCCAATTGGTGCATTTATTAGAAAGATATAGTTCCAGGGCAGATAAAATGTGATAACTCCACCGAGAACAATGCCAAGGGTGCCTCCTACGTTCCAGCCAAGAGTGGTGTATCCGAAGGCTTTTCCACGAACTTGTGGATGAAAAGTGTCAGCGACAATAGCACTGGAATTAGACTGCAACATGGCTGCACCAAATGCCTGGACTGCCCTCATCGCGATAAGGACATTTATGTTGGGAGAAAGTCCACATATCACAGAAGCAATGGTGAATATGGCAATTCCCAAAGAAAAAATCCTTCCTCTTCCAAGGGTATCTCCGACAGATCCAAGTTGAGTGGTGAAGATTGCTATTACCATTAGATAGATCAGTATTACCCAAATAGAGGAAGCGAAATTTGTGAGAAGTGCACCATTTATCTTTGCCAGTGCAAGAAGGACTATGGTTGAATCAACAGCAGACATCATGGTTCCTATTATGAGAACTGTCAGGATAATATTGCTGTGGCTTGGTGCGTTTGATTCCATTTCAATGAAATTTGATCTTTCTATATCATTTTGATGTAGTTTATGCATGAAATTTGCAATAATCGGAAAGAAAGTTGGAAGGAATCAATCCTTCGATGATGATTGTTCTATTGCAGCCCTAGCCGCCGAAAGCCTTGCAACCGGAATCCTGAATGGAGAAGCTGAAACGTAATCCAATCCAATCTGATGGCAGAAATCAATGGTCTCGGGATCTCCACCCTGCTCGCCGCATATTCCAATCTCAAGGCCCTTCTTTCCCTTTCTGCCCTTTTCCACCGCCATTTTCATCAGCTGTCCTACGCCTTCAAAATCAACAGTCCTGAACGGATCGCCGGGGAGGATATTATTGTCAAGGTACTTGGACATGAATTTCCCTTCTGCATCATCTCTTGAGTATCCAAAGGTCATCTGGGTAAGATCGTTTGTCCCAAATGAAAAGAAGTCTGCGAACTTTGAAATCTTGTCAGCGGTTAGGCATGCTCTGGGTATCTCAATCATGGTGCCAAATTTATACGAAATATGTTCGTAACCCTCTACCAACCTTACAACCTGTTCAAGCCTTTCCCTTAATATCTCGAGTTCCCTGCTCTCCCCTACCAGCGGTATCATTATTTCTGGAAAGATCTTCTTTCCTTCGTGTGACACATTCACTGCAGCTTTGATAATGGCAGTGACCTGCATCTCATAGATTTCAGGATAGCTTATGCCAAGCCTGCAGCCCCTAAAACCCAGCATCGGGTTAAATTCCTCCAGGGATTTTATCACGCTGTATAGCTTGTTCTTCTCGCTAATGGCTGCCACGGCATCATCGATCTCCTTCATATCCCTCATCGAAGAGAGTTTAAGCTTGAGTGAAAAGATCTCATTCATTATTTCTTCCTTGTCCGGCAGGAATTCATGAAGCGGAGGATCAAGCAACCTGATTATAACAGGGAAACTTTCCATAGTCCTGAAGAAATCTGTAAAATCTGATATCTGCATCGGCAGGAGCTTGGACAGGTAAAACTGCCTGTCTTCCCTGGTCTTTGACATTATCATTGACCTCATTATATCGATCCTTCCCTCACCGAGAAACATTCTTTCTGTCCTGGCGAGCCCGATGCCTTCCCCTCCGTTATTCCTGGCGAGCCTTGCTTCTTCAGGCGTGTTGGCATTTGCCCTTATCCCAAGTTTTCGGAACTCATCTGCCCATTTGAGAAGTGTATCGGTATCATTTCCAACCGATGGTTTTTCAAGATCGGTTACCCCTATGATAAATTCACCATTTGTCCCATCGACGGTTATTATGTCGCCTTCTTTCAGGACAATCCCCTGGCATGTGAGCGTTTTATCTCTTACATTTACTGAAATACTTTCAGCTCCAACGACTGCAGGTTTTCCCATGGCTCTTGCAACAACCGCGGCATGTGAGGTCATTCCTCCCTTTTGCGTCAGGAATCCCTCAGACACCGACATGCCCCGTACATCATCGGCTGTAGTTTCAGGCCTGACGAGAACAATCTTCTTCTTCTGTTTCGAAAGTTCTACGGCCCTGTCAGAAGAAAAGACTATAGAACCAACAGCCGCACCAGGTGATGCAGCTAGTCCCGTACCCAATACTTTTTCTTTTCCAGTCTTCTTGACCTGGTAGTGGAACAGGGTATCGAGTGTAACAGGAGTTATCCTCATTACCGCCTCTTTTTTGGTAATGACGCCTTCATTCACAAGATCTGTTGCAACTCTTACGGCGCACTTTGAACTTCTCTTTGCGCTCCTTGTCTGCAGGAGATAGAATTTCCCTTTTTCAATTGTAAATTCAATGTCCTGCATATCCTTGTAATGCAGCTCAAGTTTTTTTGCAGAGGAAATCAGGTCCTTGTAAGCTTTTGGCATGAATTTCTCAAGCTCTGAAATTTTCTTTGGTGTCCGTATTCCTGCAACTACATCCTCGCCCTGTGCATTTTCAAGGTATTCACCGAATATTATGGGTTCCCCCGTGTTTGGATCCCTTGTGAAAGCAACGCCAGTTGCAGAATCGCTGCCCATGTTTCCAAAAACCATCGATACAATATTCACAGCCGTTCCGAGGGAATTGTCAATATGGTTTATCTCCCTGTAAGCCTTAGCCCTCTCTGAATTCCATGAGAGAAACACTGCCTTTATTGACATATTCAATTGTTCACTGACTTCTTCCGGAAACTTTTTTCCATACCTGGAATAAACATCGTCAAAATCCTCTATCAGATCACTTAAATCCTTTTCGTCAAGATCGACATCTGATTTTTTTCCTCTCATAATCTTCATGGATTCTATGGCTTCCTCAAATGCCTCGTGAGGAATACCAAGAACAACATTTCCAAACATCTGTTTCAGTCGCCTGAATGAATCGTAAGCGAATCTCTTATCTCCCGTTTTCATGCTTAACCCATTTACAGTCCCCCTGTTCAATCCTACGTTAAGGATAGTATCCATCATTCCAGGCATACTGATCGGTGCACCAGATCTCACTGAAACAAGAAGAGGATTCGAGGGGTCACCGAACGTTTTCCCACTTTCCTTTTCAACCCTTTTCAGGGCTTCTGTATACTGTTCGCTCATTCCGTCTGGAAATCTTTGATTCTTCTGAAAGGATATGCATGCTTCTGTAGATATGGTAAATCCCGGAGGGACATTCAACCCGATCTTCTTCATCTCTGCAAGGCCTGCTCCCTTGCCTCCCAGAATATTAGCCATTTCCCTGCTGCCTTCCTCAAAATCATAGACGTACTTCTTTTGGTTTGACACAAGAAATCCATATTGATATATAATTAAATTTTTACTATTTCTTATTCAAATCCAAGTACTCTGCAAGAATCACTATACGAATTTCGTATAGCATTTTTTTACATTGAAAAAATTTTGAATAGGTTTTGCATAAGTTTTTAACCTTTGTGAGTAAATTGCCTCTTCCAGTCTAATGTGTGAATCCGTGGAAAAAGCTGGCATTTGCGGGAAGTCTGGGTAATGTTTTGGTTATGAACTGGATTGGGGTGCTGTCAATGGCAGGTGATAATTTAATGAATTTAGCAATATCAAATTATGCGCAAAATATGCATAAAACCATGAATGATAGTATATGTCACGTAAAATTTATAAAGGGGGAGGGGGAATTCAGGTTCCTATGATTCCGAAAAAGAAAATAATAGGAATTCTCCTAGCTTGCGCAATGCTGGGTGTTGTTATACCTGCTCTTTCTGGTAATTCCGGCGCCCAGAGTGCAATACCCCAGCTTAATGCGGTATATAAAGGGTGGAATGGATATGATGGAAATGGTGTAGTATATATGGCACAGCAACAAAATGTTTTTCTTGACAATCTTTCCAGCATGTATAGTAGTGTTTCCCCAGAATCGTGCCAATATGGGGAAAATTCTAATCAGGTCGTCAGTAGTTCTATGCAGACAATTCTATCACCAACGAACCCTTCCAAAGCATTTAATACTCTGACAAGCAGTTACCAAAATTATTTCCTTGATTCTTCGTCTCTTCATCTCGAATGCCCAATTATTGGCATTCACCTGAACATTGTAAACATTGGTTCTGATAGGTATCTCTATTGCCGAGACCCTGCAGACTATAAACTGGTTTCAAATATGCGTGATTATGTAACCACATCTGGGTTATCATCCAATGTTAGTTACCTGAGTTCCAGTTATGAAAGTCATTTCAATAACGGAGTAAATCTTTCAAACAACGCAAATTGCATTTCGCCCGATACACAGGCCGCCTCTCAAGTTGCATACTATGGTCTTTCATTAGTGCCAGTTATAGGGCAAATATACTCTACAGGAGAACTCGCATCTGAGTTAGCTAAAGATTTTGGTCCAGCTCAGCACGCAAGTCAACAATGTACAATAAGCACTTCCGGAACTATCTACCAGAATTTGCAAATCATAAATGGCACAATTAATGGTAATGTTGGGCAAAACAATTATGTTTCAGTAACGCAGGCATATATTCAGATACCTTTAGTTTCATATGCAAGCAGTAGTAATGCATTCATCACCTTTGGAGCAAAATCATTAATCACCACGGGTGGTGGCCAATGCTGTAAAATCGGTGCAAGTTCATCCCAAACTATATATCTAAAACCTGCAGTTTCAATCTGCGGGTATGTCTACAATGACGGAAATCAATATCAAAACCAGAATGTTTGCCTTATACAAACATACAATGGGGTTAGCACTGGATTCCAGTTGAAGACAAATAATTCTGGCATTTGGCACTTTTTCGCACAACCCGGTGCTACATACAAACTGGCTGGAGGCTCAAACCCATCATGGGGGTATTCTTGTTGTAACATACCAAGCGGTGACACATCAGTGGCTAACAGTGGAAATAGTGTTATGATCCCAAATGGCGGCTCGCATTTTAACCTAAACGAAGTTAATCTGCAAGGAACCGTTTATGCCAACGGTAATCCGGTTCAAAGCGCAGGTGTAGAAGTTCTGATAAATTCTACGAGTCAATCCACATCCACAAATTCAAATGGACAATTCAATATGCTCGTACCTTTTAATTCTTGGGTAAATGTTAGTATATCTGCCGGAAGTTATTCATATACGGTTCAATCTGCGGATGTTGGGTCGGGAACTTCATTCACGATGACATTCTCATATAATACATCATCCTCATCCGGCGGTGGCGGTGGAGGTGGTGGAGGTGGTTGCGTATTATACGGAACAAACATCACACTAGCAAACGGATTAACCACACAGGTTCAGAATCTGTACAAAGGGGAAAAGATACTATCATACAACACACATACACATAAACTCTTCAAGGACAAGGTAAAACAAATCATTATCACGAGGAATGTAACATCTGTAATAAAAATAGACAATTTCATCTCACTGTCAGGGCCAAATGTGCAACCGGTATATGTGAAGACGATACATGGAAGAAATGAATGGATATTCCTAGGACAGATAACAAAAGGAATGAGTCTCTACAACCCCCAGAACAACACATGGGTAAAGGTAACAAACATTACCATAGTCATTGGGCACTTTACCGTGTATGAAGTAGTAGGATCAAAAGAATTCTGGGCACAAGGACACAGGAGATCAGATTACATTGCCAATGGAATATTGGTTGACAGGAAGCTGTATTGATGAAAGCATATCATTCATTAAGGAAACATAACACAACACACAACAAAAATCTTTAAACAACTATTATTATTTCCAGATAATTTGAACACGCGGAAAGCAAAAACAAAACAATCTAAGGTATCATAATGAGTAAAGAAAAGATGAAAAGGGACAATATCTCAAAAAGAAGCATGAAAATAGCTGCCATTGCACTAGCATTGCTGATGATTATCGTTTTCTTCTTTACAACCATAAATTACACTAATAACAATGACATCACGACAAATCAATCATTTCAACCGTCCAGTTTCCAGAGTAATTCAAATGCAAACACATCTTCTTATTCACTATTCAGTGGAACCACACATACATCAATAAGCCTGCACTGTGCGGATTCCAGTAATATTCCGGGTAAAGAGGGTGTTGAATGCATTGCGCCATATGCATCAATATATGATCCAGAGAATCATAATATGCTTGTTTTTTCGTATATATATGATCATCTTCCTAACTTTCCTTTCGCTGTTAGAGGCGATTCAATTTCAGTCATCTCTCCTCAAGGTATTTTCCTCAAGTTCATTCCATTCAATGCTAAAGGTAATTTGTCTCCACCCGGTCCTGATGTCTCCGCCGCATTCGACCAGACAACAGGAAACGTATATATGGCATCCTCCCACTATTCAAATTTATCCGTATTCAATTCAACAACATGCTTAGTCACAGACACTATACCTGTTGGTAACCATCCAATCAACATTACCGTAGACCAAAATAACGGTTATCTATACGTTGTCAACAGTAATTCAAACAACATATCGGTAATAGATCCATTCTCAATGAAAGTAATCACATCAATAAGCGTTGGATCAGATCCTAACAATGTAATATATGTTCCCGCCAACGGAATGATATATGTAACAAACGGTGGATCAAACAATATATCAGTTATCAATCCTCAAACCAATAAAGTATCAACATCCATACAAACCGGTTCAGACCCAAAACAGATGATTCTCCTGAACAATGATATTTATCTCAATAACCAGAATTCAGGAACAATTTCAATAATCAACACAACAGATAATTCAATCGTGAAGGATATCAAGTTGCCATTTGATGCCTACAATTCCTCAACTGCGATAGTGTATGATGAAGAATCAAATTCAATATACTTACTCGGATTTCGATCACCAGGTTTCAACGAAGTCAACGTAACAATCATAAGCGTCACTTCACAAAGAATCCTAACAACTATTGAGATCGGTATAGGGACTCAGGCATTCTTTGGATACCTAAATATGAATCTTGATTTTTCTAACAATTCATTAATTATATATAACAACAATGGCGGTTTTATTGCGATTAATTTATCCTCAAGCTCTGCAACAACTTACCATTTCCCAGATAATGGATTCACTTTACCGTTTACATTTTTATATAATCCTCAAGGTGAAAAAGAACTTGTTATAGAAGGAACTTATCAAGGTGGTTATATCCATATTTTCTCATTATCAATAAAAAACACAAGTATCCCTTATCAAGTTAGCAAAATATTCCTAATCATCATTGCTGTCATCAGCATCGCGGGAGTAATAATATTTTGGCGAAGACACAAGAATAAAAAGTATAAGGATTATGCTGTGTAAGGGTGACCTCCTCTCCCAGCTTTCGCAGGGAGCTTCCCACTTCAAAGGTTGCTGGCGGAATCTCCATGGGCTTGAATTCCCTTCGGTCCGAAAGTACTTTGTCCTTCATGCTAAGCCATCTGACTTTACGGATGCAGGCACGCATGAAGCAATATGCGATCCGACCTCTTTCACTTCTGTCTGCCAGCGGACAGATCAATATCCTGCGAGAAATAGTAAC
>JAJZXT010000053.1 GCA_021806355.1 Thermoplasmata archaeon | reverse complement strand
CAGGAGAAATACAACCTTAATTTTCCACTGGTTGTGGATGACAAGAAATCAATAACGGAGAGTTACAAAGCAAAGGGGATGTTCGGGGCCAAAAGAATCACTTACATAATTGACGGGGATGGAAAAATCGCATTTGTTTATCCAAAGGTGAAGCCAAACGGGCACGCAGTGGAAGTCCTTGAAAAAATAAAAGAATTAAAACTTGTTGAGTAAAATCAATGAAAAGGATCTATTGATCCTTCACAAATTTATATCCATAGTGAATAACACCACTGTGGCCATCTTCTGATATTTTCCTGAATACAGATCTTACCCTGGTTCCTATATCGATCTCCGATGGAGTTGTGTCAACGATCTGGCCGGTCAGCGTTGGCCCATCATCAAGCTTAATTATGGCCAGAATGTAAGGCCTCTGCCTGCTGAAAGCAGGAGGTGCATCATGGACAATTGTGAAGGATACAACAACACCGTTTCCGCTCATTTCCACATTATTCATTTTTCCAATAGAGTCGCGATGACATGTTGGGCATATATCCCTTGGTGGAAAATACACCTTTCCGCAGTTTCCACATTTCTCTCCCACCATGCGGTATCTATGGTCAGTTTCTCTCCACATTCTTGAAAGTTCTCCCATATCATTCACCTCCCACGATATGGACAATTGATGTTGATCCTGTTCCCGCAACGCTATGCAATAACGCATATTCTGGATCGGCGATCTGTCTCTTGCCAGCCTTTCCCATCAACTGTAAATAGGCTTCCACGAATTGGCCTACACCAGTAGCGCCATAGGGGAATCCCTTTGCTTTCAGGCCGCCAGACGGGTTTATCGGAATTCTTCCATTCAGGCCAATTTCTGAGAGGACAATATCCCTGGCTTTTCCCCTTGGGGCGAAGCCCATATCCTCAAGGGCCATTATCCCATAAATGCTGAAAGAGTCGTGGACCTCGGCGAATGAGACATCATCCAGGGATATTCCGGCTCTGTCAAGTGCCTTCCTTGATGCGCTTACTGTTGATTTCATGGAATAAAGGGAGTCTCTGCTGTGAAGGGCAAAATATTCCTGGGATATTCCATTCCCTGCTATCTTCACCCCTTCCTTTCCCTCTTTCTTCATGTAGGACTCAGATGCAAGTATTATGCAGGAAGCGCCATCGCTCTGGGGAGCGCAATCCATGAGATTTAAGGGCTCTGCTACCGGGGTTGAATTCATTGCCTGATCCAGTGAGATGATATTTGAGAAGTGTGCTATCGGGTTCATCGACGCATTCTTGTGGTCATTGACAGAAATGGCAGCCAAAACATCCTTTCCAACTCCAAAATCCTTCATGTATTTTCTGGCAGATAATGCAGCCATGGCTGCCGGTGTTCCGCCAAAGAATGCCTCCCATTCCCTGTCAAGAATTGAGGAACTGATATCAATCATTTCCGTACCATAAAGTTCAGTCATCTTTTCGACACCACCAACCATCACAAGATCATATTCTCCTGATTTTATGGATAGGAATGCCTGATGAACTGCCGCTGCTCCTGAGGCGGTAGATGCTTCTATCCTCAAAGTCGGAACATCCTCATCTGCGATGCCTGCATAATCGGACATCAGTGCCCCTATATTTTCCTGTCCGCTGATCATTCCTGCAAGGCTGTTTCCCATGTATATCGCGTCAAGATCCTTCGTCCTGATGCCTGAACTCTCTATCGCATTCAGGCCAGCTTCAACCGATATCTCCCTGAGTGATCTATCCCACAATTCTCCATATTTTGATTCTCCGGTACCTAATATAAAAACGTCATTACTCAATCGCATCACCAAAAATTATTTTCTTTTTAAATTTAGCATATAAAGCATAATCCAGCCATGTCACATCTGCAAGCATTCTTTTTATTGTTGGCGCGGACTCCCTGTCCATCTTCATAATTTCATCAGTGACAGTCAGGTCGAAGGCATCAGATCCGGCTCCAGAGCCAAATGATACTGCAAGGATCCTGTCTCCTGGCTTTGCTATATCGAGAATGGCAGAGAGACCTGTCATCATTGAGCCTGAATACGTATTCCCTATGAAAGGAGTCAACAAGCCATCCTTGTATTGCTTTTCAGTGAAACCCAATATTTTCGCTGCCCTTGTCGGAAACTTTCCGTTTGGCTGGTGAAACACAGCAAAGTCATAATCCTGGGGTTTCATTCCAACGCTTTCCATCATCATCCTTGAGGCGGAAATAGTGTGCTTGAAATATGCAGGTTCTCCTGTAAACCTTTCCCCATGGGTTGGATATGGTTCTCCCTCCCTTCTCCAGAAGTCTGGGGTATCAGACGTTACTGAAAGTGTGTGGTTTATTTCTGCAATAACATTCTCATTTCCCAGAATCATGGCAGTTCCTCCTGCAGAAGCCGAATATTCGAGAACATCCCCTGGAGCTCCCTGGGAAGTATCTGAACCTATTGCCATTCCATACTTGATCATGCCTGAATCAACCATTGCCTTCACGTTCTGGATTCCTGCTGTTCCAGCTTTGCAGGCGAATTCATAATCTGCTGCAAACAAGGGAAAATTGGCACCTATTGCCGAACTGACAATTGTTGCCGTCGGTTTAACGGCATATGGGTGGCTTTCAGAACCAATATAAATCGCACCAATATCACTGGGGTTAATCTTTCCTCTCTTGATGGCATTCCTTGAGGCTTCTACTGAAATGGTAGCAACATCCTCATCAGGAGACGGAACGGATTTGCTCAGGATATAGATTCCATTTTTTATGTTTTCCGGGTCTTCTCCCCATACCCTCGCTATTTCGTCCGGCTTTATTCTGTAGCGGGGTATGTAAGAACCGTAACTCACAATACCAGATTTTTTCATAGTTTTTCCCAAGATACAAATAATATATAATAATTGCTGAAAGCATATTCGGCACTTGCCGAACACACATCGCTCGCCACTCGATATTAAGGCGACTATTGATCCAACTCGGAATGAGTTGAATTGTGTAATACATTATTATATTCATTCACGATATGATATCAACCAAGGTGAAAATATGGAGGAATTGTCTCCAAACGCAAAAAAAGTTTATGATGCCCTGAAGAGAGTTGGTGCAATATCAGAAGATAAGCTGAAGACTGCCGACGACATAATGAAAGCTGCTGGCGTCGGAAAAGCCATAGTTAGTGCAGCTCTGCAGGAATTAACAAACAAGGGCATGGTTAAGAGGATAGCGCGTCAGAAGAGTGCGGGCTATTTTACCCTGAAATAAAAAGAAATAAGTGTCTGAAACTACCAAAATTTAATTATGCCCTTCCTCATATTAAAGGCAAGAAATGGTTAGCATCATCGTTAATGTGGACAGAGATAATGACTTCGGAGAGAAGGCTGGCATACAAGGGCCAATCATTGGTTATACTGAATGTTATAATGCTGCAGTGAAGCTTATATCAGTGGATCCAGAAGATTCCGATGCCAACGCACTCTTTGGAGCCCTTAAACATTATGATGAATTACAGGCAAAGGGGGAAGATGTTGAGATCTGTACCATAACCGGGGATACAGACGTTGGCCCCAAATCAGATGAGATCATAGGAAGCCAACTGGATACGGTTCTCGGAGAAAAAAACTTCCGGAGTGCTATTTTAATTTCTGACGGCGCTGAGGACGATTATATAATGCCACTGATACTCTCCAGGATACCTGTCAGATATGTGAAGCACGTTATTGTACGGCACAACCAGAATATAGAATCACTTTACTATTATATCGTAAAGGCACTGAAGGATAAGAAACTGGTGAGTAAATTCATCATACCCGTAGGGCTTTTTCTGCTTACCTATGGAATGGTGGAACTAGTGGCCGCCATATACCTTACCGTAATCGGATCGGTTGGAGGGTTGAATCCATCCTATTACTCAGGCGCAATTGTTTCCGTGGTTATAGGAGCTTACTTCATCGAGAGGGGATTCGATCTCAGGACTGTTATTTCAGAATTATTCAACGATATCAAGAAATATTCAGAAGAGGCGCGGATTCTCTTTATTTCATATATCGTGTCTGTGGGAATAGTACTTGTCGGCGTAGCATCATCCTACGTTGCAATTTCGAGATCCCCCGGTGTGGCATTTGATAACATCCTCGAATATCTGGGATACTTTAGCTGGTGGGTATATGGAGCCATATTCTCAAGGGAAGCTCTCAGGGCACTGGACATGTACCTTGGTGAACAGGGGCAAATTCAGAGGATATGGTATGGCCTTACATTCACGCTTGCTGCTGAATTCATCGTATATGGACTTTTAAACTACATAAGGTATGTTCTGACTTACGTGACAATCACGGTTGCATTTAATGGGGTAGTGTTCATGATAATGGGTATCGCAGTAGCCATTATCAGCGCACTCGTTCACAGGCATTTCACAAGAAGTACAAGGACGACGGACATTTTAAGGGGACAATGATAGGAGGAGAAACGCATTGGCAGAAGAGATATGATGAGATATGCGATATTCTTCATATCAGTAAAAAGGATGATTTAGAATCTGCAGATCACATGGCAGCGTTCAAAAATTATTGCGAAGCTCTGATGACTCTCGCAAAGTCAAACTCAAACAGGAGGTTTTTCATAATAGGGAATGGCCCTCCAAAAACAGATATTTCTGGAATTTATGGAAAAGGGGCCATTGTTGTGGCAGACTCAGCAATCTGGAAAATTGAAAAGCCATATGTTCCTGAAATAATTGTGACGGATCTTGACGGCGATGTGGACAGGATATTAGAATTGTCAGAACAAGGCTCAATTGTATTCATCCATTCCCACGGAGATAACATCAAGGAATTGGACAGATTTTGCCCTTTATTCAATGGCAGGTTTATTCCCACTACGCAGGTTCCGGGATATAGAAGGATATACAATTTTGGCGGTTTCACGGACGGAGACCGGGCTGCATATATCGCGGATTTTCTTGGGGCTTCATCTATAGAGCTGGTAGATTTTGATTTCTCAATTCAGCACGGTAAGGCATGGAATGAAAGAAAGGATGCAAAGTTAAAGATAGCCAGGGATCTGTTAAAAGATCTGGAGAGGTTCAGAGGAGATAAAATATCGGGGCTATGAACATTTGACGATCTTCCCATCCTCGTATTTGCATGGAAAATCAGCAAGATCATGTGTGAGGCTAACCGATATATCCCTTCTTCCCCCAATGATAATTAACCTTTTTGTTCCTCTCCCTCTACTGACTCTTGAAATTACCTTCTCCACATCTACCTGTTCCCCAAGGAGGGCTGATCTAAGAGCCTCCCCAAAACGAATGTCTTCATCAGCTGAGCCATCCGGCCTCCCTGATAACACAATCTGCACTTCATCGCATGCTTTCAGAGCATCTATGGTTGCAGTTAGATTTACAAATGATGCTATGAAAATTTCTCCGCTATCCTGTATTCTTCTGAGAACCCTTGTTCCATTTGTGGAGGTTATAATCGCCGTTCTCCCCTGAAAATCATACGCAGCAACGTCAAAAGGCGAGTTGTTCAGATCGAATCCGGGTATCTTGAACCCGTATCTTTCGCCAATGGTTACAGAATTCCTTATGCTGGAGGCAACTGATCTTGCCTCTGCCACTGTCAGTGTAGGGACGACACATTTAGCTCCGGCCTTCAGTGCAAGAGGTATTGTCGTTGTTGACCTATAAACATCAACCAGCACTTTGGTGCAATTTGGAAAACTCCTGGCTCTTCGCCCTTCAACAACACTTACCTTCATGAATATTTCCATGGTATATTTTCAGGAAAGTATTAAAATAAATCCAGCATCACCAGCAAGGTAAAGATCATGGCACAGGAAGTAAAGACAATGGTAGAAGGGGGAAAAGCTACAAGCGGCCCTCCACTTGGACCGGCTCTGGGTCCACTCGGGTTGAATATGGCGCAGATTATAAAGGAAATCAATGAAAAAACGAAGGATTTCCAGGGAATGCAGGTACCCATAACGGTAACTGTTACGGACGCCGCCAAGAAGGCATATGAAATAAAGGTAGGAATACCTCCCACATCGGCACTTCTAAAGAAGGAGCTTGGGATAGAAAAAGGCTCCGGCAAAAGAAAGGAGACCGTTGTAGCAAACGCCAACCTGGAAGTTATAACCAAGGTGGCAAGGTCAAAGATGGACTCGATGATGTCTAATGATCTGAAAGGGGCGGTTCTTGAAGTGCTGGGAACATGTTTCAGCCTTGGAATCAACGTAGAAGGAAAGACCGCTAAGGAGATTCAGGACGATATTCTTAACGGAAAAATAGAGATATCGTAGAAATCCAAAAAGGTTTTTAATATATTGCCAATGCAGTTGGTACCAATCAAGGCATGAATACTAGGAAGAGCATATAAAAAAAACTCATTCTATGAGGCACGCCCGCTAATACTGCAGTCAATGCAGGAGGGATATAATGGCAGGAAAGTTGGAAGATATAATAAAGGAAGCAAAAGCAAACGGAAAAGAGAGAAAATTTCTGGAAAGTTTGGAGTTGGCCATAAATCTTAAGGATATTGATCTATCAAATCCTAAAAACAGGATTAATGATGAAGTTGTTTTGCCAAAAGGCAGGGGCAAAGAATACAAAGTGGCCATCTTTGCAAGCGAGGAAATGAGGCAGAAGGTCAAGGGAGCTATAGACATTTCATATGGTCCTGAGGATCTGTCTAAGTTTGCTGATGATAAGAAGGAATTCAAGAGAATTGTGAACCAGGTTGAATATTTCATTGCAGAATCGAATCTAATGGCGTCAATAGGTAAGTCATTGGGTCAGGTACTCGGTCCAAGGGGAAAAATACCAAGACCTGTTCCTCCCGGACAGGATCCAACTTCAATGATAAGCGTCCTGAAGAGAACTGTAAGGGTCAGGACCAGGGATAAAAAGACATTCCATGTCCCCGTGGGAACAAGATCAATGCCAGAGGAGGACGTTGGTGCAAACATAAGGGAAGTTATAAAAAGAATCACCGGCAGGCTGGAAAAAGGAAGTTCTAACATAGAATCAATATACCTGAAAACCACAATGGGAAAAGCAGTTAAGATAGAACCGGGTGATGTGAATTGACCGAGCCGGCAAAATGGAAAGTGGAACTTGTTGATCAAGTTAAAACGGAAATTGAAAAAAGCCCGGTTACTGCTATAGTCAGCATTAAGGGTATCAGGAACAAACAGCTTCAGCAGATAAGGAGATCACTGAAAGGGAAAGCAAAACTGAGGGTTATGAGGGGAACACTAGTTGAAAAAACCCTTGATAAGATAAACAAGGAACATATAAAGGGACTCAAGGAGTATTTATCCGGGCAAATCGCCTTAATTACAACCGAACTAACGCCTCAAAAGCTTTACGGCTCACTCGAGAGCTCCAAGCAAAAGGCAGCTGCGAGAGGAGGAGAAATTGCGTCAGAGGACATTGTAATTGATGCCAAGGAAACTTCATTTCCTCCTGGGCCAATGATCAGTGAATTCCAGAAGGTTGGACTCCAGACAGCCATAGAGAAAGGAAAAATTGTCATCAAGAAAGAAGTAGTTTTTGTTAAAAAAGGGGAAAAAATATCCAGGGAAAAAGCGAAAATTCTGGAAAAATTAGAAATTCACCCAATTACGGTAGGACTTGACGTTATCTCAGCGTATTATGATGGATTGATATTTGGAACGGATACATTGTCCATAACCCCTGAATTCGTTGCTTCTGAAATTGCTATGGCATTTGCTAAGGCGAAGGCACTGGCAGGATCGGCAATGTTTATTACTAAGGAAATTGTTCCAGACCTTGTAATAAAAGGAAGGATTCAGGCTGAGGGCTTGGCAGTAGCTACGAAATTCCTCAGTGAAAAGGAGATGGAATCGCTGATAATCAATTCAGTTCCATCCAATCAGGGAAATGAAAGCGAGGATAAGGGAAAAACAAACAAAGAAGTAAAAGAGGAAAAGGAAGAAGAAAAGGAAGCAGAAGATGCGACTGAAGGATTTGGAGCATTATTTGGGTAAAGGAGGAAAAAGAAATGGAATATGTATATGGAGCCTTGCTGATTCATTCAGCAGGTAAGGAAATAGACGAAGGAAATCTGAGAAAAGTGATGGAAGAAGCAGGAATCAAGGCAGATGATGCAAGACTGAAAGCACTGGTATCAAGCCTCAAGGAAGTTAATATAGAGGATGTTATCAAGAACGCATCAGTTCAGCAGGTAGCTGCTGCTCCGGCTGCAGGACATCACGAAGAAAAGGCGAAAGAGAAAAAAGAAGAGGCGAAAGACGAAAAACCAGAAGTTTCCGAAGAGGATGCAATGGCTGGCCTCAGTTCGCTGTTCGGATGAAGATATAAATGGGACTCAGAGAATTTGTGGCAGGTGTTCTGAAATACTTATTGCCTGTCTTAATTCTAATAATCTCTATATTTATCTATCCAAACTTTTTATGGTTAATCATTGGATTGGTTTGGGTTATGATTGATCTCTTCATCATCATAATGACGATGAAAGGCGATAATACCAAGAGCACAACTCAATAATTTTTTTTTTGCATTACATACTTATTGGAATTTAAGACTTAATCACGCATCTTTATCATCCTAAACTCAGAGCTCAATTAGGGAACAATTGAATTATTTTTCAGTGAATATCGTAAGAGTTCAGTGTTCTGAAGTTCATCGGAATCAGTAATAGAGACCGAAAGATCCTTATATAATGAATTCATTATAATATTATAATGAATAAAACTCCAGCCAGATGCCCTGATG
>JAJZXT010000184.1 GCA_021806355.1 Thermoplasmata archaeon | reverse complement strand
CGTGATACAGAGGTTCAGGATTCAGAAGCAGGACACCCTCATAAGGCTTGCAAAGTTTTACATTACAAGCATAGGATCGAGAATAACATTCAATAGCATATCAAAATTTCTTAATCTGTCAGTAAAGACAGTATACAACTTCTCCCTCTATCTGGAGAAGTCTTACCTTATTTTCTTCATGGACAGATTTTCATTTTCCATAAAAAAACAGGATAACAGCCCGAGGAAAGTATACGCCATAGATAACTCATTCCCGTCCTTTCTTGGCATCAACCCCGTTGAAATAAAAGGAAGACTTTTGGAGAACGCTATTGCAGGTACCCTATATTTGATTTCCAAGCATAATCATGACTTCCACTTTTATTACTGGAATGAGAACAATAGAGAGGTGGATTTCATTATCAAGGATAAACAACATTATGAAGCCGTCCAGGTTGCTTATTCCGTAAAAGAAGAGAATACAAGGGTCAGGGAAGTGGAGGGACTAATAGATTGTGCCGCACGACTTAATTTGATCAATGTGGAGATCGTCACTATGGACTACGCCAGTGAAGAGATGATAAACAACATAAGCATAAAGTATGTCCCAGCTTCAGAATGGATTCAGAACAAGCTCAGGCAATATGGGTTGACTTAGATTCATGATTGCGAACCTTTTCTCAGTTAGGTGCTTATGTCCGAAGACCAAAAATTTCATTACATTTCAGATTTTGCAATGTTTGCAAAAAGCTGTTCTTGACGAATAGTCTGGATATTAGGCGATTGCACTGTGCCTTTCGATAATCTTATCTGTTGTTTTGCACCTTGATTCCGGGAAATGTGGGGAGTTAAGTATAGAAAGCCTGCGCTACCAGAGTATAATCCCAGGTTTCGCAAAAATTACGGAGTCAGAATCCATGCTGAGGCTGGAAAATTCCTAATTTATATTCACTCCCCGCAGAATTTTGGTAGTGCACCAATCAGTATTTGATCCGGCAGTTTTATTCCCATTACATTGGACCTACTTTGCGCTTCTGCCGATTCCGGTCGATAAATAAACGATCATGGTGGGTATATTTCTATGCCAAGACCTGATATTTCGCTCTTTTTTTCCAGAAATTCTCTGTCTAATGTTACAAATGTCCGTGCATTAACCATCATACTGGCGGATAAATGCAACGTATCCAGGGTTCTCATCTTGATTTTATAAGAAATTTGTGCGGCATTCCTGAAGGTCTTGTTTATATCAACTTCAGGCACTTCTATCTTTATGGTTGCCAGATAGTCAACATAAGCTTCAATTTCATCCTCATTCAGTTTGGTAGTTCTTGAGAAAACTGACCTTAACTCCATGAGCCCTATCTGAGATGTGACCTTATCATCTATATGATTCATTGCTTTAGAAGCTCTGGAATGATTTACGTCATTCACATTCAAGTAGGCGATTATAATATTTGTGTCAATATAATTCATTATTCTCTTTCCCTGATTGAAACTTCTGACAGATTATCAGGCAGAGCAGGGAATCCGTTCTCCCTCCATTTCTTGATAATCTGTTCACTTTTCTCTTTTTTTTCTAACATCCTTCTGGCATCTTGAACGCCGTTCTGCATTATAGTCCTGATAGCGTCAGTCTTATTCTTCGACAGTTTATACTTGATCAGCTTGTTTATGAGTTCAGAAATATCATGGTCTATTCGTATTGCGATTACTTCTGTTTTCATGTGTTAACCAATGTTTACACACTATAAAACCTTTTTTAAGCTAAGTCTCCCATTGCTTGAATTATTCCAGCAGGAAGCTGAAACGTGTTCATGATAGTGGCTACGGCAACTCAGGATTATACCCAGAACTATTAATGCACTTCGAAAAATTAATATCGACAATCTCTGTGATCATACTTATGACAATACTAACAGGCAGGGCAACGATCGAGAAATACACCAAAGAAGGCTGGTGGGACAACAAAACGCTCATTGGCAGATTCATTGAAAATTCCGAAAAGAATCCGGATAGGATCGCCATAATAGATGCCCCAAATAAGCATGACCTTGTCGGGCTGGAACCGGAAAGAATTTCTTATGGCGAACTCAGAAAGAGGGTGGATCGGCTTGCATCATTCTTCTTGGATATGGGAGTCAAGAAGGACGACATAATCAGCATTCAGCTGCCAAACATAAACGAACTTCTCACGACATACCTTGCGGCATGGAGGATTGGTGCGGCAATATCGCCGGTTCCAATGCAGTGGAGATCCCACGAACTCGGATACGTTTTCAAATTAACCGGATCGAATGTGTTTATATCCACAACATTCAGGGGTTTTGATCACTGTGCAATGGCAGAAGGCATCAGGAAGGAAAAGGGGCCTCCAGAGAAAGTGGTAAACCTCGCCCAGGTGAGGGAGGCAATGGCAACCCATGGAATAAGCGATGAACTGGATAGCAGAACAGCCTCACTTGATGCAAATGACATTTCCACGATACAGTGGACATCAGGCACGGAAAAGGAACCAAAAGCCTGCCCAATGAGCCACAACAACTGGGGGTTTCTCAGGTACTTTTTCGACAGCAGCTATCCCGGAGGGATACTGAAGGATGGATACATTATAATGAATCCAGCCCCGCTCGTCAACATGACCGGCGTAGGCGTCGGTGTTGTTCCATGGCTCATTGTGGCCGGAACAATGGTTCTCCATCACCCCTTTGATCCCACGATGTACTTCAGGCAACTCATACAGGAAAAAGTCAATTTCACACTGGCAGTGCCTGCAGTTGCGGTAGCAATGCTCAAGCATCCGGACGTTGACAAGTTCGACCTTTCTTCCGTGAAACTCTTTACACAGGGATCTTCGCAACCTTCCCCATGGACTTTCCTTGAGTTCAAGAAACGCTGGGGGATAGAGTCCATCAATGTCTGGGGGCAGAATGAGGGCACCGGGCTTTTCTCCACTTCTGAAGTTATACCGGACCTGGAGAGCAGGGCAAACACATTCCCGTGGCCCAAGAAGGGAAACCATTCAAACATACCCTTTTTCAAGGCCATAGAGACAAAGGTTGTTGATACGGAGAGCGGCAAAGAAGTAACAAAACCTGGTGAAGTTGGCGAATTGTGCTTCAGGAGCCCCCTCACGATCCCAGGATATTTTAATGATGCAAGCCTTAATGAGAAAGCCTTTGACGAGGATGGATTTTTCCGTACGGGGGATCTGTTCAGGATAGTTGATGATAAGAGGATAGCTTTTTTTGACAGGGCGAAAGATATCATTATCCGGGGAGGCTTCAACATAAGCTCAGCAGAAGTCGAGGACATTATCAAGAAAGATCCAAGAATTCTTGACGTGGCTGCAATCGGAATCCCGGATGAACGACTTGGTGAAAGGGTCTGCGTTTGTGTGGTTCCCAGGGAAGGATCAACTGTGGCACTTCCAGACATTGTAAAAATTATGGAAGAAAATGGCGTCGCAAAATACAAATGGCCTGAGAGAGTGGAAACGATAGCATCGATACCCCGAAATCCTGTCGGAAAGGCAATAAAGTGGCAGCTTAGAAAGGACGTGGCAACAAAGCTGTAAAAAAGCAGTGCTTCATCCTTCTCCGCAGCCTGCTGATCCCTATCCATGCACTCTAAAGTTCAGAATCTTCAGGTACAGTCACATTACAGAAAGTTGAATCCCCTGGCTGAACTATTTCCTGAGATGTTTTGAGCTGAAAAAAGCTGCCATGCCGAGGGATATCACGATTACTGCTTTTGGATAGGAGCGAAGGAGAATAATGTTTTAGCCGAACACAGTTCCAGTCTAAAGGCTAAAGATAAAAATGAATAGCAAACTGAACACAGCAGCAATCAAGGAGCTTGTAATCCAGTTAAGAGCGATTGAACGAAATATCTGTGGAGTCACAGCTTCAGACTTCGTCGATCGTTTGGCGCCATACAAGGATCTGACATCCTCTCCTCCCTGAAGGATCGGAGGTTCCTGCATCATTGACCGACATCTCGTAGATCTCTTCTGTTGAAGAGTTCCGCCGACGTTGCGATTTCCACAGGCGTGAATTCGGGTCTATCCAACCCTACTTTTATGAGACCTATATTTCGTATATTGATTGCTGCATTCAGGTCTCTATCGATTTCCAGACCACAGGATTTGCAGATGAACATCCTGTCCGATAGTTTCAGTTCGTGGTTGATCCATCCGCATCTTGAACATGTTCTTGATGATGCTTCCCACATCCCGATCTCTATGAAATCGATGTTGTTCCATTCTGATTTGTATTGCAGCATCTGCTTGAACCGGTACCATGAAACATCAGCTATTGCCTTTGCAAGATGGTGGTTCTGCATCATCCCTTGGATGTTGAGACTTTCCATGACAATGGTATCCGATAGTTTGGTTATCGCTGTCGATACCTTGTGAAGGAAGTCTGTTCTCTTGTCTGAAAGTTCCTGGTATAGCTTCTCGATCCTGATGATTTGCTTTTTCCGGTTGTTAGATCCCTTCTCCTTTCTTGCAAGTTTCTGCTGCTGTTTCTTTATTCTTTTCTCTACACTATTGAGATGCCTTGGATTCTTTACCTGTATTCCGTCTGATAATGTTGCGAATACTTTCAGGCCAACATCAATACCGTTTTTCTGATCTCCTTTCTGTGGTTTGTCATCACTCTCATAATAGATGGATGCGTAATATCGATTTACCTGCCTGGTGATGATTATCTGATCTATTGGTTCAGGGATCTGGTGCTTGTCCCTGAACCTTATCCCCTCCTTGAACATGGGAATGACGAGCCTGTTTCCACTGCCCTCCACGTATTGTGGTATGATGAAATACTGGTTGTCCTTCTTTGACCTGAACGTTGGATAATCAGAATTCTTCCTGAAGAATGCAGTGAATGCGTTGTCCAATTTTCAAAGGGTCTGTTGCAGGGACTGGCTGGATATCTCATATAACCAGTCCTTCTCCTTCTTCAGTTCAGTGAGCATCTTTGTTGTCTTGAAATAGTTAAGGCCCTGTGGTTTTCCGTTCTTCCTGCTTTCAGCATAGTATTCCGTTCGTTTCTGGAGAAAATAGTTCCATATGAATCGATTGGCTCCAAAGTGCTTCTCCAGAAGAACCTTCTGGTTTTCGTTTGGGTATAATCGCACTCTGAGAGTCTTAATCATCGTATATAGCAATGTATCAACTCCTATATAACTTTCGCAATTCATCTCCTCTCTGAAGAACGGAACTTTCTTGCTCAGATAATCGTAAGAACAAGTTCAGAACTGAGATGATTCCGGCGAGATGATTCTACACATATTTGCCCCTTCACCATAGAACCATTGTGCCGGTTGGGATTTGGATTTAAACCTCACACTATTCGAATTCATCTAGTTCAACATCATCATCCTCATCGTCGTCATCATCGTCATCGTCGTCAAAATCATCGTCGTCGTCAAAATCATCGTCATCAAGATCCTCATCTGGTTTCTTATGCGCTTTCTTTGCCAGTTCGTCATAGTGTGGATACAATTCCTTGGTGAAATAATCACCGTATTCAGACGTGAAATAATCGTGTTCATTGCCCTCATCTTCGCCCAGAACTCGAAGCAAAAAATTTGGGGGAATAATAATATCCATAACCTCCATGGGAAGAAACCCATCCGGTCTGGCAAGAGCAATCTTTCCAATCGCAATCTGGCATATCTTGTGATCCACAAATTTTATTGGAAAGTTATCTCTGGCCTTGGCAATGTGGGGTATTGCTTTCTTGTTTTGCTGCCGGACCAGTGCTTCAAGTATAAAAAACAGATCAAAGGATGAATACTTCCACTTGTGCTTTCCAATATCGAAGGATTTGGACGGCATTTCTTTAATGAAATCGTCAAGAATGGAAGTAAGGAAATTGAGTGATTCCTTGCAGTGTATATTACCCAAACAGAGTATATGATTGTTGGTGACCTGCTTGAAACCATTTTTATCTTTCACCGGATTTCCTATTCGTGATTTCACCTTCTCGATCAGGAGAGGAACAGCCTCTTTTCCCAAATTGTTTGATATTAAATCTGAAATGGCTTCACTGTGTTCAGTGTTTTCGAGAATGTTCACGAGAGTTGAAGTGGCAACCGGACCCCCCACCCCGCTCAAGACAAAACATGCCAGTTCAAAAGCAGGGTTACTTTCATCCTTGGTTATGGACAGCATCTCCGGTATTGCGTCATCACCAAAAACTATGAGCCTTGCAGCAGATTCTTCCGCCTCATCAAGTTTCTCAATGGATTTCTCGACAGATAGTTCCTTGACTTTGCGGATAAGGGTATCCATATCGTCCATTTCTTCTGTCTCCTCATCCATGTCCTCTTTCCCTGATTTTTCCTGACTCTTCTCATTTACCTTTCTATTTTGTTTGCTCATTTCACCAACACCTTACTTCAGTTAGTTATCTTTGAAATTGGTTTTTCGATTAGATTGCAGTTTGGAAGGCATTCATCGATTCCGGAATCGTCCTGGCACCTTCTTTTCATTCTCCATATATGCCGAGAACTCGTTGACGAGCCACTTCACCGCTTCAATATTTTTCAGCCACAGTGGTCCAGCTGCCCTTACATATGAAATTGCTTCATCCGGCTCTCCCGGTGATATGTAATTACCTTGAGGAGGAAGCTTTCCTTCACTCAGAAGCACTACCGGCACGTACTTGTTTGACTCGAATGCTTTTCTTAGAGCAATCTTGGACTCTATTGTTATGCCGGATGTCAAGAATAGAAGCAGAGCCCTGTTATAAGTCCATTCAGCACTCTCTTCATCATATTGATTCAGGATCTTTTTTGCCTTTTCAAGATTCTTCCTGTACATGTACAAAAGAAGGAGTGAATATCGATTCCCCTGGTTATCGTCAGGGTTAAGCTCTATCATCCGTTCATATATTTCTTGAGTCCGATCCAACTGTCCAGAATTCCATAATACAACCGCCAGACCCTCCATCGCCCTCATATACGGCCTCGTGTCAGTAATTCCCCAGAAATGTCCCTTATCTTTGTCGAATATTTCTTTACCAAGAACCTTCTCACCGGCTTCTACTCCCTTAGTGTAGAGTTCTATTTTCTTATTATTGTCCCTTTCCATCTCAGCCAGAATTACATAGGCGTCAGGGCAGTTCTCAGAGATTACAAGAGCTTGCATTGCCATATTCCGGCGTTCTGCCCCTTCTTTACTGAAAGCATCATAGGCAAGAAACTGTGCCTGATCCTCTGCTGAATCCGGCTTGAAGCGATTTATTGCATCGGTTTCATTTGCTTTCTTGAGAAAATCATTAGCTTCCTCAATGGTCTTGAATTCCTGTTCCTTCATTAACTTGCCGAGAACCCACATATCTTTTTCGAGAGCTCTCCTGTCATAATTGTTAGGATCGAATTCCTTCTTGTTTGCATTATTTGATTTGCTCTTGCTCTTTCCTTGCTGGGGTTTTTTTGAACCAGTAGTCATGTTTATCAGACAGACTGATCAAGACGAGGTGATTTATAGACTTTATTGAACCGTGTGAAAATACATGCTTACACAACTGAAAGAATGTTCTACATGGATCAATTCAAGCCTTCTGAAAAGGACATGCAGCTACGATCCTACTTTTCCAAGATTTTCTGGGTATCGGCAGTGCATAGTGTACTGGCTAGAAATTACTAATTGCTTCAAGGGAATGCTATTGACTGTAACTCTGAGGTTGTATCATATCTCATATAATCTGTGCTACCATATAACCACAATTTTGGTGATTCTGTTACATAAAAATAATAATGTCTATTAGCATGTCTAATCTGTGGCGTATCTTAAGATGCAAGAGGTTCTTGATGAACTGGCACTACACGATAAAACAGTTTTCAGCATATATGATGCAGCCAGAATAATGAACAAACCCAAAAACTACGTATCAAAACTTCTTTCAAACAATAAGAAGGTCAAGAGAATAGAAAGAGGTAAGTATTACCTTAAGAATGGCAGGGGAATAAACATCTATGAAATAGCCTCACAGATCGTTTTTCCATCCTATGTAAGCATGTTTGCAGCTTTCCAGTTCTATTCAGTTACAGAACAGTTTGTTGTCAAGTATAGTGTGGTAACCCTAAGGCGCCATAGACCTGCCATAATCGAAAACAATGCAGTAGAATTCATAACAATCCAGAAAGAAAGATTCTTTGGATATAAGAAAACTGGCAATGCATACGTTGCAACGATTGAAAAGGCAATTGTTGATTCCCTATACCTTGGATCGCCCCCATTTTCATATGTTGAGGAGGCATTTGCAGAATCTCTACATAGAGAAATGATCAGTGTGGATCTGCTGGTGGACTTTGCATTGAGAATGAAGGCAAAGGCAACTGCAAGAAGAGTTGAGATGTTGTTGCGATCCCAGAATATTTATTCGAATCGGTTGCAGGAGGCATTGTGATGATTGATGAACATGACCTGATGGAATTGTCCGGTAAGTTCAGGGATATCAGGCAGTTGGAAAGGGACTATCTTTTAATCTTGCTCCTCCACGAAATATATTACGTTTTCACAAATGACTTGATTTTCAAGGGTGGTACAGCACTGAAGTATTTTTTCAACCTGAACAGGTTTTCTGAGGATTTGGATTTCACATTTACAGGGAAAAGAGGAACTTCTGGCAGGAAATATTTGAATGAGAAGATGGATGTTGCATTGAGCCATTTTAATGTTCAGTATCAGATAGTCGAAAGGGAGCGAAGAGGGAATAAGGTCGGAAACGATACAATTGGAATCAATTACGAAATAAGAATAAAAGGACCACTGAATCAGAGAATTGGACACCTGCAAAACATCAATATTGACATAAGCCTGAGAGACGAT
>JAJZXT010000046.1 GCA_021806355.1 Thermoplasmata archaeon | reverse complement strand
AAGGATCAGGGACTCATAAAGAAATATGCGTTCTGGCAATCTCTATTTATGGCTGCCAGAGGACAGAGCAATATCTTGAGTAGGATAAAATAGTAATAAAATTTTTTCCATAGATTTCGCGTTTTGAAACTCTCTTGAAGCGGAAGTTCCACCAAAATTTAAAAAGAAAACTATCTAAATATACTGCGTTTTTCTACTTTTTCCGTTTAAGTTCCAGTTTTTTTCTTGTGGCTACAGTTATATTTCGCGTTGGAATAACAGTTGGCAGAGTCACTCCAAGTGACTCAACAAGTTTTAGTCCAAGTTCTCTTGGTTTTGGAACTGAATTATATTTCACAGCACTAACATGCACCTCTATGCTGTTTATAGATGACAATTCATGAATACCCTCCTCTACTGTGACATTGATATCCTTCCATTTTTCTCTAAGATGTTTTTCTATTATGTATGATAACTTGGCGATAAACACATGAGCTCTAGTCCGTTCTTTCTTTCTCACATTTATTGGACGTAATTCTATGGTATCTGACTTCATCGTTCTGAATGCCCATTCTACATTTGCAAGATCTTTGTACCTGCCATGAATGATATCCATATTTCCTTTATCAATGGGAAGATTTGATCTTATCACATAACAACCGTCAAGGTATGATTCCTCTTCAAGAGCTTTTTCATTAATCTTCATGGACAATATTCGATCAGTTACATCTATACTTACGAATCCTGAGATATTCAACTTCTCAATCTTCTCATTGACTGTGAAAACTGCAGTGGAAACACCTGCCTTTGGATGTTCTGACAGGTATAGATTCCTCTCATTAACAACATTCCTGATCTTTTCTATCTTTCTATTCCTATTGGTTTCTATCTCCTTTTTACGTACAGGGTTTCTTCTCATTATGTATCTTATGTTTTCATGAATGATCTCACATAATTTCTCTGTGAATAATTCCATCTGAATGACATTCTGTTTCAACAGTGTTTCCATCTGTGCTTTTGTTGTTGCTGTTATGTAATAGAATTTCTCATGATCAAGATCGGCAATCTGATCTGTCTTGATCATTCCTCGATCACCAACCATTGTTACGGATTCACAACCGAATTCCGATGCAAGTTTCTTCACCTGAGATGTGAATGTTTTCACATCGGAGGTATTTCCATTGAATACCTCAATGGATATTGGCCATCCATCATCATCTGTCAGGAGACCAATGACAATCTGCTTCTTACCTTTCTTTTTATCTCTGTTATAACCCCAGTCTGCGTATTCATTCTTCTCTCCTTCAAGATAGCTTGAGGTAACATCATATAGATATAGAACAGGTTTCTTTTCCTTATATCGTGAAGTGAAGAGTTTCTTCTCAATGGATCTCTGATTCGTATCTATCCAGTCCAATGCATCATATAGATCATCTTCGTTGAATTTCTCCATGCCAAGTATATCTATTACTGCATGTCTTTGAGCCAATCTCACATTAGCCATTCTTGATCCCGGTTCAATAAGTCTTGCAAGTATCATCCAAAGTGCACGTTTTGCTTTTTCTGTATTGCCTAAAGCTTTCACTATATTGAGATCCTGTGCAGTCTTGAATAGTGAAAACACGGCACCCACTGAAAGTCCTTGATTAGTATCAATATCATTATGATCAATAAGAAAATCAGCTAAATTCTCCTTATATTTCAGTGCCAATTTTATTGCCAATATCTCATTTGGAGAGCATTTTGAAATGTTTGCTATTGTTCTATGCTTAACCTTATTTCCATCCCTGTAAGAATCACGGATGAGAACTCGGGTATATTCTTTGCCACCTATACGGGTTTTGCCCTCCTCAACATGCACTAGATGGTATACAATAATAGTATATAAGTATTCCTACTATTAGTGGCTACTTTCAAAATAGACAAATAATCATCATCAATCAAACATTCACTGTAAATTACAACGATTTATAATAGGAAAATGGTGGAACTTCCGTTGAATCCAAATGCAAAATATTCTTTGGATAATGACTTTTGAGATAAGAATGCCCGTGACAGCACTGGCTATTCTATATAATCAACAAAATTTAATATCAAATTCATCAATGCTGATACGTGAAAGGTGCTTCCATAATTGCCGAGGATTATCTCAAATGCATTCATGAATATATGGAATTACAGGGATATGCAACCCTTACCGACATAGCCAATATACTGGGGACCGCAAGGCAAACAGTCTTTGACGAAATAAACATTCTAATAGACAGGAACCAGGTTGAAAGAATAGATAAGGGAAGATATCGGCTCACTGAAATAGGAACAAGGGAAGCCATGAAATTCCTGAGGAAGCACAGGGTAGCAGAGATTCTCCTATGGAAAGGGTTGGGAATTACGTGGTCTGAACTCGATGATCAGGCAATGGGCATAGAGCATGGGATGACTGAAACCATTATTCAGAAAGTGTGCCATAACTATGGCTGCCTCAAATGTCCACACGGCAATTTTGTTCCGGACGAAGAAGGGATTGTTGCTGAGCCTGAAGATTTCAAACTAACTGATTTTTCACACCAAAGAACAGTATCTCTATCAAGAGTCGTTTTTGAAAGCCCGGAAATTCTCAGATTCCTTGAGGCTAATTTCATTTTACCAGGAAGGGAGATTACAATTCTAAACGGCAATTCTATTCATCTCCCCAATTCCAAAGAACCACTAAAGGTCCCGGATATATTTTTTAGTGCCCTGAGATTTCTTGATGCGGATTCATGATTTGGATTGATTTCACCTTATAAAATTCAATTTAATTATCTGTTGGAATACATATTTTTGCAGATTCGTTACAGGAATATTTGATTCATATCTAATGAATTTAGAAATTTCTGATAGTTCTTAAATATTAACATGGCATATCATCGAATCCAGGAGACAAATGATGGTTTATAAGGGGAATGGAAAAAAGACAGGAGGCAGTTCGGAGGGTGATGATCAGGCAATTAGAGTAATCCTTCCCAATAAGAGAAAGGGAGAAATGTACGGAGTAGTTGAGAAACTTTCTGGTGCCTCGCATCTTACGGTAATGTGCGAAGATGGCTTTACAAGAATATCAAGGATACCAGGAAAGATGAAAAAAAGGATGTGGATAAAGGAAAGGGATCTGGTCATTATAAAACCCTGGCAATTCCAATCAGAAAAGGCCGATGTTGTTTATAGATATACCCAGACACAAGCTGGATATTTGAGCAGAAACCGTCTCTTGCCAGACGTGATAGACATATTTAAGTAATTTTATGGAAAATGATAAGAGTGCACTGAAGCAACTCCTGGAATCTGGTGAATTCAGGAGGGGGGATGATCCCGGCCGTAAAACTGTCGATAAGGTTTTTGATGCAAGAACCCTTGATGCAATATATGAAGTTATGAAAAGATTCAGGGTTGACATCATCGATTATCCAGTATCAACGGGAAAGGAATCTGTCGTATTCAGGGCGGTTATTAAGAAAAAGAGCATAGCCATTAAGATCTACAAGATGTCCACGCTGGGATTTAATTCGGTAAGAGAGTATATAGAAGGGGATTATCGGTTTGAAAAAGAGAAACTTTCCAGAAATTCACTTGTTTATGTCTGGGCAAGAAAAGAATTCATCAATTTAAAAAACATGGAAGAAAGGGGTGTGAAATGCCCCGTTCCCATTGGGGTCCACAAAAATGTGCTTCTTATGCAGTACATTGGAACAACACTCAAACCTTCACCTCAGCTCAGAAATGTAGGGCATGAACTAGTCGCAAATTATTTTTTTTCCGCAATGAAACAGTACAAGAAGATGGTCGAGAAGTGTTATCTTATTCACGCAGATCTGAGCGAATATAATATCCTCTGTTACAGAAACAACTCTTACATAATAGATGTTGGGCAGAGTGTCCCTATTACACATCCAATGGCAAGAGATTTCATGAAAAGAGACATAAACAACATGATAGTGTTTGCCAAAAAAATGGGAATATCCCAGTCTGAAATTGAAATACCAGAATTTTACTATAACTGGCCGGATGAACCAAAGAAACTGATCAGAAAATAATAATAAGGATTATAATGATATTGAAAAAAATGGACAGCCCTGAAATACCGCACAATGAGATAGATCTCAAGATTCCAAGGGAGAGAGTTGGAGTTCTGATCGGGCGGGATGGGGAAACAAGAAAAAAGATAGAGGAAATGGGCGAAATTTTTCTGGCTATTGACTCAAACGAAGGCGATGTTCATATTATTCAGAGGGGCGATCCGCTTAAGGCAACAATCAGTGGTGAAGTTGTCAGGGCAATCGGAAGGGGCTTCAACCCGGAGAAGGCTATGGCTCTATTCGATGAAAATTATCAATTAATCGTAATGACACTGAGAGATTATGCCAGAAAGGGTTCCAGAAGAATTGGAGAAATAAAGGGCAGAATAATCGGGAGAGAAGGAAAAACCCGAAAGGTAATGGAAGATCTAACAGGAACCAGCATTTCCGTCTATGGAGATACTGTTTCTGTGATTGGGGATTACATATCAATAAAATATTCCATAGAAGCCATCAGGATGATTATTGAGGGCAGAAAACAGAGAACAGTCTATAATTTCCTTGAAGGCAACGTTAAGAAAATGAAGATGGAGAAACTGGAGGAAGCTTTCAGATAACACTATCTCCAATGCACTGATCTTTATCAAGGAATGTGTGAAACTTTCTTTTATATTTTGAAACAAGATTGGGAGATTTTCTCAGATTGCATATCCAACCAATAACCGTACTGTATGCGCGATTCTATTCAATAAATGCGGTACCAACCTTTTTACACATTTCTTGAGGTGAGGGAAAGTCTTTTATTCTTCACTTTGAATATGGACGACGAAATGATTAAACAATATACTGGAAAAGGCATCCATGACATTTGCAAAACGTTCTAAAATTCCAGGAGGATCACGCAATAGAAGAAGAGCATTACGATGTGTGCTTGGCAGTAATCCAATTGTTTGCTTATATTATCCTATAGAATATAACACCAAAAAAAGATGTAAACCTATTGCAAAAAAAGCGGCAATCGAAAATAGAATGATGAGCGGAAAGCGCTTTTGATGGGCTAATTGACCATTTGGAAAATCTATTTATATAGGAATCAAATAAACGGACCAGAGCGATGTCTGAGAATAACACAACCATAGAAGGAAAATTTGTGACTGCCATTGTTGACCTTTTTGTTGATACATCAAAAATGGAAGAGGTGGTCAGTGCGTTAAATAGTCTTGAAGCGGTAGAAGAGGTTTATGAGGTAACTGGGGAGTTTGATATAGCAACCGTAGTTACATCTAGGAGTATAGAAGAATTCCGCGATACTCTAAAAAATAAGATAATGAAAATTCCTGGGATTAAAAGTGTAGTGAGCTCCATAGTTTTGAGTTCAGACAAGGGACCCAGATCAAGAAATACGAAGCAGTAGAACACAGTATCTCCTCGGTTTTAATGGAAAAGGGGGGGGATGTTCATTCTTGTGGTGAAATTATGAATGTTATTTGTAGTGTTGAGAAAATTAAGTACGGTCAGTCAAACAGTTTGGAAAATTCGATAAACCATCAGAAAGATTTGAAGCTGTTCCGTGGGTACTCCATATTACAGCTTAAGGCAATGCAAAAATCTGGCAGGGGCGGTTAATATTGATTGGAATCAGGCATATTCTCGTAATAGCAGGTCTATGGGCTGCCATAATTTTTTTCGCATGGATTTTATCAAAATATCTAGAAATCGTTTATGGAAATAAAAAAAGTAAACTTGATTATATATTTGACCCGGTTGATAACTTTATTTACGCCATAATAGGTGTGGACAAAAATAAAACAATGAAATGGAAGGAATATTTTCTTCATGTTTTTATCTTCAGCATATTCACGGCAGCTATTTCATTTTTAATCCTGTATTATCAAGGAATTTTGCCGCTAAATCCGATGCAGTTTCCCGATATCAGCTGGTCGTTGGCATTAAACACAGCGATGTCAATTTCCTCAAACACCAATCTGCAGCATTATGCCGGGGGATCCCAACTTTCGTATCTGAGCCAGATGGTCGGCATACAATTCCTCCAATTTACGTCAGCCGCAACTGGTCTAGCAGTGGCTGTGGCTATTTTTAGGGGATTCAGTGGTAAAAGAAACCAAACTGATGATTTGGGAAATTTCTATGTTGATCTCACAAGGAGTCTTACAAGAGTTCTTATCCCACTATCTTTCATCTTCGCTGTTATACTTGTCGCAAGCGGAATACCGCAATCATTATCTGGCTATAGGCAAGTCCTGACATTATCAGGAGTTGAACAGGTATTGAAAACAGGTCCTGTGGCGTCCCTGGTAGCAATTATGCAGTTGGGCACAAACGGAGGGGGCTACTTTGGATCAAATTCTGCCTACCCCTTCCAAAATCCTAACCCAATTTCAAATTATATCCAGATGGGATTAATGATGATAATTCCCACATCCATGCCTTTTCTGTTTGGAAGGATGGTTAACAGGATGAAGGAGGGAAGAACAATCCTCATAGCGTCCTACGGGCTTTATGCAATAGATATGGTAATTGCATTCATCACGGTGACTGTTATGGGTGCCGGTATGGAGACCAGGTTTGGCCCATTTTCGTCGGTATTCTGGACCGTAACAACAACAGCCTTTACAACAGGTTCTGTCAATGCCTCACTGGCAGCATTTAATCCTATTGTAATTATAGCTGCCTTCATGGGAATGCTGATTCAAGCCACTCCCGGAGGCATAGGGGTAGGAGCGATGTACATGCTGATGTATATCGTAATTACAGTTTTCATTGTGGGGCTAATGGCGGGTAGAACGCCGGAATACCTTGGGGCAAAGATAACTGCTGGAGATGTCAAACTTGCAGTAATTGGCTTTTTATCGCATCCTATAATCATCCTTATTCCAACTGTAATTGCCTATGCTGGAGGATACGTACATGCCATTAATTATGGCACTGGACCAACCAGTTTCACTCAGATTTTTTATGAGTTCACTTCTGCTGCTGCGAATAACGGCTCTGATTTTCTTGGAACTACTGCCAACACGCCTTTCTTCAACGTTTCAACTGGAATCGTAATGTGGGCAGGCAGATTCATTCCCATATTCGTGATGCTTGCAATTGCAGGGAGAATACAGGAGAGGAGAAGAAGCAATGAAATAACGCTCAGGACTGATGATCTAATTTTCCCGATTGTCTTAATAGCCAGCATTTTCATTCTCGTTATCCTGACGTTTTTCCCTTTTCTTTCAGTAGGTCCAATTTTGATGCACCTGGAGGGGATCAAGAATGCGCTCTGAGGTTAAGTCCAATATGAATACATCAAAAGGAAATGGCAGCTCAGAGGAAAAAATAAGCTGGAAGAAGATTTCATTAGATTCTATCCTCAGGCTAAATCCTGTAAGGCTTATCTCAAACCCTGTGATGTTTGTAGTCGAATTATCATTCTTTGTCGTCCTGATTATGGCGATAGATCCTTCCGCGTTTCCTAACCTCGCACAACAGCAAAATAGGCCTTTCTATGGAATTGTTTCCATGATTCTGCTCATAACTGTCTGGTTTAGCACACTATCAGATTCCTTTGCTGAAGCACGTTCAAGAGCCACAGCGGAGGGATTAAAAAAACTGGAGGCAGAAACACCAGCTAAACGGATACACCTTAGGGAAGATGGTGGTCGAGAAATCGAGGCAATATCCTCATCTGAACTCAGGAAGGGTGACACGATAATGGTGGCCAAAGGAGACCAGGTACCCATTGATGCGGAAGTAACAGAAGGCATAGCGATGGTGGACGAGTCTCTTCTGACCGGGGAATCTGCCGGTGTAAGAAAAGCAAAGGGGGACACACTCATTGGAGGTTCAAAGGTGGTCAGTGACTCAATAATCGCCATAGTAACCACTGATCCTGATGACACATACATTAAGAAACTTGTGAGAATGGTAGAATCCTCAAAGAGGCCAAAAACCCCAAATGAAGTTGCGCTATCGGTGCTTCTCCTTGGACTCACTGGAGTATTCACAATTATTCTTATTGCACTAATCGGTCTCTCGCTCACACTTAGCCTTGGAGCCGATCTTTCCGTTCTAATCGCACTGTATGTATGTCTCCTTCCTACTACAATTGGGGCATTGCTTCCTGCTATTGGAATATCCGGTATAACAAGAATGTCGAAGAATAATATAATTGCAAAATCCGGCAAAGCCATAGAAACTGCAGGGGATGCGGACACCATTCTACTTGATAAAACGGGAACCATAACTGTGGGAAATAGATTGGCAACGGAGTTTATACCTCTGGGCAAGCATACCGAGAGAGAACTTGCAGAAGCGGCCTTCCTTTCATCATGGAATGACGATACCCCTGAAGGGAGAAGCATACTTGAGCTTGCCTTCCAGAAAGGATTCGTACCAAAAGAATTTGATGCATTGAGGGAGGGAGTATTTGAGGAATTCAGTGCTGTTACAAGGAGAAGTGGGGTGCTTCTTGTTGACTCAGATGATTTTACTCTGCCAAAGGGAGGTAAGGAGTTCTATCAGAGACAGAGGTTCCGGAAGAAATTTGATCTCGTTACCACGATGGTGGATGATACGATAATCTTAAAGGGAGCACCTGAATCTATTAAAGAAAGCATTGGCTCGCAAAATGTTGAATTCGATGAGATTGTAAACCGGGTTACATCAGAGGGAGACACGCCAATTGCAGTTTCAATTCACGGGGATATCCTTGGAATAATAAGATTCAAGGACATCCTGAAGAAAGGTATCAAGGAAAAGATACTGGGTCTGAAAAAGATGAATATAAGGCCAATAATGGTAACAGGGGATCACCCTCTTACAGCAAAGAGTATTGCCAATGAGGTAGGAATCACGGAATTTATCTCGCAGGCCAAACCTGAGACCAAATATCAG
>JAJZXT010000048.1 GCA_021806355.1 Thermoplasmata archaeon | reverse complement strand
CATAGTCATGAGAGATTCAGTGTTATCGGTGTGCATAACTATGGAAAATCAATGATTATAAAGGGAGGAGAGAAGAAGATGGACATAAACACGAAGAAGGTCAAACTGGTAAAATACGGCAAAGGATTGAGGTTCACTGCCCAATTCCTCCCACCTCTGAAGAAGGTGGGTATCCTTGGGGGGAGTTAGATGAATGAACATAAAAATGACAGCAGTCCAAAGTTGCCTGTTGAAATAGAAACCACCGTAGAATGCCCCACATGTTCAGAGAAGTTGTTCCTGGTATACTATACAACTGAGATATCATACGAGAGGAGCATATACATACAAAGTTATGTCTGCCATAAATGCCTCTATAAAGAGAGTGAGGTATTCCAGCTGGAATCTGGTGAACCGATGCGGGTAACCATGGGTGTCGATCTGCCGGAAGACCACGGGGCATTGCTTTACAGATCGCCAACCACGACCGTTTTGATACCGGAAATATCTGCAGAGATTTATCCTGGCGAAAATTCCAACGGGGGAATAATCTCCATTGAAGGCCTTCTTGGAGACATAGAAGATAGATTTAAAACAATGATACTTGATTTTGATGGTGACCGGGAAAACATGGATAAAATTCTCCGCTTTTTTGATGCTGTTAACAAGGGAGAACATCTGGTGTTCACCCTGATTCTTGAGGATAAATCAGGGAAATGCAGGGTCAATAGCCCTAAGGCATTAATCGACAGGCTTGACACCATGGAATCATAGATACAATTCCCTAATAACCTAGGAAAAACCTAAAAAGTCAATCAGGGGACCGGCCTTTCGTATCGTAACATCGGATATGTTTAGCTTTCTGGCATCATCTATTACATTTTTCAGGTATTCACCATAAAACGATGACAGTACCACGGCATCAAAATACATGGTTTCCCCATCATTTTTCTGGCACTCCATCCTCACTGGTTCAAGGTAATCAATCGTTTCGCGCAATTTCGGGCCCCTGGTCTTGAGTTGGGCCACTTTATTTTTCTCAGATAATATGTTGATGCCCTCAATTTCCGGTATTTGATCCTCAAATTTATAAATGGCATCGGTAACAACGTGTGGGGAGTTATACCTCATTCTTCTTACCCATTTATGTTTCATTATGCCTTGCATTTCCTCAGGGGCTAAATGTATCCTCATGCTTGAGTAGTAAAAAGAGGGGACTTCTTTCATAATATCAAGGACTCTTGAAATACCCCTATTTTCTCCGAGATAAACAATGCTGAATCCGGGAGTATTTTCCTTAAGTTCCATAATAAACAATGAAAAATTTTCCAGGTCTTTTTTGGAAAAGTTAAAAATTATGTGGTGAACACCATCTTTCAGGTACTTGTAATTGACAACAACCGATGGTATGGAAAGAAGCTTTCCATAAATGGCAATGGAGGGCATTGTCCCCTCCTCACTAACGATGAAATATGAATCTCCATAGGCTCTGCATTCAAATTCCCTGGAAAAAAGATCGAGGTTTCTCTGGCTCTTGACACTCTTCCTTTCAAAGAAATAGCTTATCGATATACCTTTTTCATCTTTATAAATGAAGGATGGAATGTGATCTGCCAGCTCAGACAGGGCCTTAAAAATCTTTAATTCACTGACTATAGTCGCTTCACATTCCATTTCAGGAATCCCATCCATTTCCTTTATCAACACGCTACAGCATTTTTATCAAAGTAAATAGGCTTTGCCATGATGCTCAGTTTTATATATACTCAATCACATTTTCATCCTTGCATTTTAACCTTTGCGAGCAGGGATTCTCCCCTTTCAATATAATGGATGAATGGGAATTAAGTTGATTGTCAGACTTATAATTCGAAACTTCTATCTGAACGAAAACTCATGCACAACGGGATGAGGAACAGCGGAAATCTTAATAATAATAATAATAATAATAATAACCCAGAATGCACCTTAAAGAGCACATAACCATAGAGAAGCTAAAGAGCAAAAAATCCATTGCGATCATCATTTCGACTGTAATGATTCTTGCAGGATTCGGCACTGTATTCTATCTATTCAGCAACAATGGCAATAAATCTGTTGCCATTGATGTGGCTGTGTCTCTTACCGGTTCAATCCCGGGTAGCAATATTTCATCATACGCATTGTTCGGTTCAGGCAACTCTACGTCCAATTCCAGGTTTATTATGGAACCTGTTAACGCATCATTTCTCATAACGTCGATAAATCCTTCACTCTCAAGATTCAATCTTCAGGACTATTCAACCAATCTTTCATCATTCAATCAGAGTGTTGCAAGGAACCTTTCAGCAATGAGTACCTTCATGCCAAATAACAATGCCTCTGACATAACCATATATTCAGGATCTTTGAGCAATACATCCTGGTCAATGTCCATACCGTTCACATCGTTATACAACACATTCTCAAGGGAATGGAAGCAGATTGGATTCGTTGGGAATGCCTCAATGACCATATACGGAGTATATTCCTTTGCCATGGGAGGGAAACTCTATGCCTACTACTATTACAACGCCATTGACTACAATCCATATTCATTAACAAATGTCCTGGGAATAAAACCGGTATTTGATCTTTCAAACCCATATATGGTCAAGGAGTTGAATTCAACCAACATGATAAAGATAAGCAATTCTACCGTTCACAGAATAATCAAAAACCACACATACAGGCAAATCGGTGGAGGAGGCGGTGGAGGTGGGAGATCATACCAAACCGTCAACACAGTATATTCAAATCCAATAACTGGAGACTTTCCTCTTGCACTTCTTGCTGCCAACGGCGCAAATAACCCAGTGATTTCATACACAGGGAATAAGGTAATATTGGCTGCCCAGTTCAACGGGGTATCCACCATTCCCTTCAACAATGCTTATACAACAACATCCAATCCAACATGGCATTCATCCTCAGTAACGCTTGGAACCAATAATTCCATAACATTAGGTTCATCAACATTGGGATACTCACTTACCACAAATTCAAACCAAGGTATAGACATGGCATTTTTCCAAAACATCACCTACCAAGTAACTGTGATACAGACTGGATACTATGTTTATAATGGTTGGTCTTACTATTATATCAATGAAGGTAAAACCGCAAGTATTCAGATTGAGAACGCCAATAACAGCATGCTTGTAATATCGTCAAATCTTTTGTCAAATATGTACAACAAAGATAAATTCAAGAATTTAACTAATAACACACACAGTTATTATAATCAGACAATAAATCAGTTCTTCAGCAAACTTGAATCTACCCTGAAGGTCAGCACAGCATACCCTCTGACAAGTGAGGAGAACATGCAAAATGTGAATATAACAGGTTCTCAGGGTCTATCATCATCAAATCTTGGCAGCTGGGTCAATGGTGCACTATCGATCGCATTCGGTGCTGCATCTATAGGGGCAGGCATTGGAGCCTTTTTCATAACCGATGGTGCATCTGCACCTTTGTCGTATTTTGCTTTAGTAGCTGGATTGGCAAGTATAGGTACTGGACTGTTAGCAGCAATGTCAACTCCAATATACTTCTCGGCATCTCAATTAGTATTTACAAGTTATTTGTTTACGGCCAATGGCAACGCTATGAATTTCAATATAATGGGATCATCATATTCAGAATCAATCACAACTCCTTCCGGACAAACATTTGGCACTACCCCATATTTAGGGTTTGTATATGCGGAGGTACAGTAGAAAGGTGAAATATTCAACGAATCACCAATCAACCCAGCCATTTTTTTTTGAACTTTTAAGACAAAAATTTATAACTATTTTCAGCTTTTTCCGATATTGGCACTTGAAGATAAATTATCCATATCTGAACAGGCGTTTCCGATCTTGCAGAAATACAAATATTAATGTTGATGTTAATATGACATTGGTATGACTACAATCGAAGGAAAGAGAATTCTATTTACTGGTGGATGTGGGTTTATCGGATCAAACTTTGTAAGGAAAATCCACAATAATAACGAGATTACAATTATGGACAATCTGTCTGGTGGAAAGGAAGAATTTCTCTCAGACCTTATAAGTAAGGGAAAAGTCAAACTCTTAAAGAGGGATATACGTGATCCATCCTCGTTCAACAACATGGGCGAATTTGACATGGTTATACATTTAGCTGCAGACTCCGACGTCAGGCAGGGTGCAATAGACCACAAGTTTTCTCTGGATACAAATGTTATCGGAACATTCAACCTTCTTGAATTCATGAAGGAAAAGGGAGTCAGGGAGATGATATTCTCTTCAACATCAGCCGTCACAGGAGATACAGATGTTTTGCCTACCCCTGAAACATTTGGCCCATGCCTTCCCATTTCATCATACGGCGCTTCAAAGCTGGCAAGTGAAGCTTTCATCTCATCCTACTCGCATTATCACGGCATAAAAGCCTCAATATTCAGGTTTGCAAATGTTGTTGGCAGAAACTCAACACACGGCGTTATTTTTGATTTCATAAATAAGCTCAAGAAGAATAACAAGTATCTGGAGATACTTGGTGATGGGTCGCAGAGCAAGTCATACATCCACGTTGATGACTGCGTTGACGCCATGATCCATGTTTTCAACAGAACCACCAAGACGGATATAGTCAATCTGGGTAATTCAGAGGTTACATCCGTTAAGAAGATAGCTGAGACAGTTATCGAACAGATGGGGTTGAAGGGCATACCAATGAAGTTTACAGGTGGCCCTGAAGGAAGAGGCTGGAAGGGAGACATAAAGCATGCCTTCCTCTCAATAGACAAGATGACATCATTGGGATGGAAGAACAGGTATAGCAGTGACGAAGCCGTAAATCAAGCTGTTAAGGAATCGTTAAAACAGATTTTGAAATAATTACCCTTACAATTAAGGCTATTTGAATAAATATTTTTTTGTGATTATTAGTTAGTGATAAAATGAAAGTATCAGACCAAATGTTCATGACAATAATCATTGCGACATTCCTAGTATTCGGTGCAGGAATGTATATGGTCGGTTCCTCCGGCCACAGTTCATCCTCCCAAAACCCTGCGGCTACAAGTTATAATTTAACACTTGTTATTACACATAAGAACTATTACAATTCCACCATAACTGCCCAGCCAAGTTATTATGTCCTGGAAGGAAACAAGCTGGTAAGTTCCGCTAATATTTACGTTCCGTCATATGCAACAATACATCTCACAATAATAGACTATGATAACGGAAATGCAACGGTTCCATCACAATACCTTAGTGCACTGGGAACACAGAACAACAGCATATTTGTTGTAAACCAGACCAACGCCCACTCTACAGGTACAAACACATCCCTTGGAAGCTTCACACACCAGATTTCATCAGCATCAATCGCCCATACATTCACAGTATTCAATAAGAACAATCAGGAAATACTCAATGTCCCAAGCCCATATGATTCAACAGTATATGCAACATTCACAACACAGGGGGCAGGATATTTCACATGGCAGTGTGAAGCTGATTGCGGTTCCGGCGCAGGTGGATGGGGTGGCGCAATGAGTACACCAGGATGGATGACCGGCTCATTCATCGTCCAATAATCACCAATACCCTTTTTTTCTTTAAGGAAATATCCTGAAATGACTCTTGAATATAATGAGCCTGATATCAGGGAAAATATTTTTAACTGGATTATATCAAATTCAAAAAAATGCGAAATTAACCTCTCCCTCAGTGGGATGAACGGATATGATTTGAGTGATTTCGGCATCGACACAAATTTTAAGACTTTTACCCGGGATTTTTCTGTAGTTGAAAGCCAGTTGCGGGAAACAATCTGCAATCTTTATGGTGTTGATAGCGAAGAGATAGTATTCACCACGGGCGGCTCTGAGGCTATATTCCTTGCAGCCCTTTATTTTAGGGGACCGTCTAACAGGGCACTGATCCCCGTACCTGAATATGAACCAATGTTCAGGGCACCATACTCCATTGGAACAAAGACCCTGCTCCTGGACAATCAGGAGCTTGAATCAACCTTCAATAAATCTACGGATCATATCTTGATGTCAAATCCAAACAACCCCACCGGCAATTCTGAACTTCACGAGAATTTAAGGCGCATTCTTTCGGAAAGCCCAGAGAAATTGTTTATTGATGAGGCTTTCAGGGACTTTGCATTCCAGAAGAAAGCATATACGATGTTCACCGATAATCCTGGAATTTTGGCTTCGGTAACTGCAACCAAGTTTTATGATGCAGGATTTCTTAGGTTGGGATGGATTTTTGCCGAAAAGAATGTGGCCAGGAGGATCCGCGAATTAAAAATGATCACATCTGGATCGCTTTCAATTCATTCCCTGTGGTTAGGAAACCAGATACTTGGCAAGCGAGATCTGTTTATTGAAAAAGCCAGGGGCAGAATAACCAGAAATAGGGAAGAAATCAAGAGTTACGCGAAGAAGCATGGGATGAAAATCTCCAGCCCAGACAAGGCATCCTTCTGTTTTTTCTATACTGAAAAGGATGGAATGGAACTTTGCAAGGAAATCATGGACAGGGAAAAAATACTTCTTACTCCCGGAAAGTACTTTGGATTAGGAAACGGATTCAGGCTGTGCATCACAGGAAAAGAAGAAGAACTGAAACACGCACTGGAAGCCATTTCAAAATATCTGTAGGGTGCTTGATTGATAGAAGGATGGAAGAAAATAACATTCACCCAACACTATCCAAAAACTGATCTGTTCAGATATAAGGCCATGTCATATCTTCTTGTTCCAGAGAAAGGCGAGATCAACCGGTTTGTCATGTGGTGCAGCAGGAACAACATCACATTCTATATTTGCAGCACAAGTTTAGGCTCACTTCAGATGATGGAATCTTTTTTCACTCGTCTGTATCCGTGCAGAACAGATACCGTAAGCGATCCGCTGGTGGATAAGTCGAGCATAAAATACAATGTTGTTATGAAAATAAGAAGGAAAGCCAAGACATTCTATTATCCTACCCTCGTACAAAACCTGTCTATGATTGCAGCTTCAACACAAGATGCTGAGATTGGAAATGAGGTCATATTGATGAATAAGAATGACAAGGGTTACGCCATGGTTAACAGAATCCATGTGGCGAAGGGCAATGCCGATACGAGAAAGCTGGTAGCCCAAATAAGAAACATATACAAGACAGCAAAGATTGAAGCAAAAATAAAAGTAAAGATGATCGGGAATGAGAAACCCGTCTTATTGAGAAGAAAATTCAATGCAGATCCATCGCACCTGATGAATTTCATAAGGATAACGGAAGATGAGAGGCTTATTTGAGTTAGGACTGCGAGTATCTTATTGAAGAGATTTCATCAGGTCGACAAAGATTTTCAGGTACCAAAGTGAATTTCTCGAAATTCCTCTGAATTAGATATATAGCAATCTATAGTTTTACTCCTTCTTATATTGTGAAAATATAATAAATAGATAATGTTGTTATTTTATGAACTAATCGGAGGTTGTGATAGGGATAAGTACCGATGAGAACTTGCTAAAATCTCTTGATGAATCTGGTTTGAATCGGCGGCACCTGAAAATGATGCTTGTTGCCGGCATGGGATTTTTCACAGATGCCTACCTTCTTTTCATTCTTGAGGTTGCTATGCCCATTCTAGCCTCTCCTTATGGTTTCAATTTACAGGACCTTACCCAGTATGTTTCTGTGTTTGGATACCAGGTCCGGGAATACAAGGTAATAGAAGGGGCGATTACCTCAGCAGCACTTTTTGGCGCATTTGTGGGAGCAGCCCTTTTGGGGCATATTGCGGATCGGCTTGGAAGAAGGGCAGTTTATGGCCTTGAACTCGGAATAATGATAGCATTTACTGCCGTATCGGCAATTTCAATGAACTTCTATGTCTTAATCGCATCAAGGTTCCTTATGGGGATAGGGGTTGGCGGTGATTACCCTATCAGTTCTACGATAATGAGTGAATATTCAAGCACAAAGCACAGAGGCAAGCTTGTTGCAATGGTCTTCTCGATGCAAGGCCTCGGGCTTCTGGCAGGCGCTCTCGTAGGATTGGCTTCCATTTATATTTTCCCGGCGCAATATTTCCAGTATTCATGGAGGTTCATGCTTGCATTCGGGATAATACCAGCTCTGTATGTGGTTAAGCTTCGAAGGCAGATGCTGGAGACACCAAGGTATTCACTGCAGGTCAAGCATGACAAATCTGGTGCAGAAGCTGCAACCAGCAAAATCCTTGGAGTCGAAAGCACAGTAACAGGAGTGGATGTTGCCAGGAAGCAGAAGCAGCAATTTAACAAAGGTGAAGACAGGACAAATTACATTGGCAGTTTAAGAAAATACCTGATATTTCTCATTGGAACCTCAATAACATGGTTCATTTTTGATATGGCGTTCTATGGAACAACGCTGAACAACAGCTTCATTCTTGAGAACATAGGTTATTCGACAAAGCACTCTGTCCTGACGGATGTGTTCAACATTGCTGTTGGGGATTCTATACTTGCTGGTCTTTTTGCAGTACCAGGGTACTTCATTGCTGTAGCACTTGTCGATAATGTCGGAAGGAAGACCCTTCAATGGGCTGGCTTTCTGGTCATGGCGGCTTCATATTTCATTACAGGGTATTACTACTCGTTCCTGCAGGGGGACATAGCTATATTTATCGCAATCTTCGGTTTATCGTACATGTTTGGAAACATAGGGCCAAACACAACCACATTTATCCTTCCAACTGAGCTGTTTCCGACAGATATCAGATCGACTGCACATGGAATCGCATCATCCATAGCAAAGCTTGGAGCCGGAATATTCACTTTCCTGTTCCTTATTCTTGGTCAAATCCTCGGTAATTCTGGGGAATTCTATCTTCTTTCAGCAATATCCCTCATAGGCGCTGTGGTAACTGCGTTTACAATAAGGGAAACAAGAAAATTGTCACTGGAGGTCACATCCCTTCCACCGTCAAGTGGAATCATGGGTTTTAGGAAGAAATGGCTGGCCAGAGAATCAGCTAACAGTGAAAAGATAAATAAAGAAGAAGGGCTTTTACCTGAAGGGCCGGTAGATCAGCGGTAGATCGCCTGCTTTGCAAGCAGGAGGTCTCGGGTTCAAATCCCGACCGGTCCATTTTTTCAGTATTTTCAACCCTTTAAGAATTAATAGTTGAAATTGTGTTTAAGTGGTAGTATATGTTATGCATAACCATAGATAATGGTTATATATGACTATAAGATTTAGGCATCATGACCCAAACTACCATACAGGTTTCGACAGAAACAAGAGAGAAACTAAAGAAACTTGGAAGGAAAGGGCAAACTTATGAAGAAGTTATAGAGAACCTCATAGAGATCAG
>JAJZXT010000022.1 GCA_021806355.1 Thermoplasmata archaeon | reverse complement strand
CAATATGCTTCTCAATGAGAATCTTCTGATCCTCATTGGGGTACATCCTGAATCTGTAGGCTTTGTACATGCTATTTGCGTGATTGTATCGTGGTTATTACATGTTGTGTTCGCTTTCATCCCACCCCTGAAGAAGTGGGTTTTCCCGCTCATTATGATAAGATACCGTAGAATTTTTTTATGTTTCCTTTTGATCCGACCAGCACACCTCCTGCAATGCAGCTCAGAAATTTACTGAAACTTTTCTCTCCCTTCATCTCTTTGAGTTTATTGTATGTTTCATCGTCAATTTTGATAGTTTTCATATGAATCTCTTACCGCTAAGTGATATATATTCCCTGCTGTTGGATTCCTCCCAATAGCTTTATCGCGATTGTCGATAGATCCCGGGTGTGGTTCTTGATCTGCAGGTCAAGGAGATGATGTTGACTGTTCACGGATCTTTATAAAATTTTGAAGCAACCTTTCAGCAGCGGTGTATGGATCCTCCGTGGCAAGATTGACATTTTCCTTCCTTTCTTCATTGTGAAGCATCTCCTTCAGCTTCCTGGTTATTTTTTCGTCAATTTCATCTTCGAGTGCTGTTTCCATTTCCATAAGCCCCCTCTTGACTGAAAGCAGGTTCCTGCCCTCAAGGTATTTCCTATGGGAACAGATTGCATCAATCAAGGACTTATAACTGGACAAATCCTGGTTGGTTGTCCCCACGACAGGCCTTTTCCAGCCGGAATTCTCATCCATCGATACAATGTCCTCTATGTCCTTCATTGCAAAATAAGCGCCTTCCCTGTCCATCTTGTTGATCACGTAGATATCTGATATTTCCATGATCCCTGCCTTGATAGCCTGTATTTCATCACCCAGACCCGGAGCAAGCACAAGGACGATTGTGTCAGCAAGGTTCATTATATCAAGATCTGCCTGCCCTGCCCCGACCGTTTCAATTATAATTTCCTGGTTGCCTGCAGCTTCAAGGATCCTCACTGCACCGATCGCCGATCTTGAGAGGCCTCCTTTTTCTCCCCTGTTGGCAAGGCTCCTCATGAAAATGTTAGCATCGCGAAGATTCTCCTGCATCCGAATCCTGTTCCCAAGAAGTGAACCACCTGTGAACGGGCTTGATGCATCAATTGCGAGGACAGAGGTTCTCAACCCCTGATCCATCATCCCTGAAGAGAGGTTGCCTATCAGTGTGCTTTTCCCGATACCGGGAGGTCCGGTTATACCGACAATGTGAGATCTCTTTTCCGGCTTGCCGATTCTCCTGAGAATATCCTTTCTCCTGACTGAATTCCCGTCCTCAATGATGGATATTGCCCGGGCAATGCTGGCAAATTTGTTCTCCCTGATTCCGGATATTAATTCCGAGACGTTCGTTTTAATCCTGCTCCATCTTTTTCTTCCTTGCTTCCGCTGATCTCCTTTGAACGTGCTCAATAATTATGGATAGAGGAGTTCCGGGGCCATAATTCCCAGTTATTCCCATTGCCTCAAGCGCAGGTTTATCTTCCTCTGGTATCGTTCCTCCACCAACAAGGGCAATATCATCAATTCCCCTTTCCTTCATAAGATCCGCAACCCTTTTGAAAACTGTAAGATGTGCACCATTGAGGAGACTCATTGCAATTACATCAACATCCTCATTGACAGCGGTATCGATAACCTCTTCAGGCGTTGGAAGCAATCCTGCATAAAGGACCTCCATGCCTGCGTCCCTGAAGGCCCTTGCCAGTACGAGCACACCCCTGTCGTGGCCGTCGATGCCTGGTTTCGCAAGCAGTATCTTAGGCGGTCTCTGCTTATATGATGATTGGTTCTTTCCAGCCGCCATAAACCTCCCTCCCAACATTGCTTATTTCTTCCAGTGTGGCATAAGCTTCCACAGCCTCTATGAGATAGGGCATGACATTCTCATCGGGATTCTCCATCGCCTTCCTCAATCTTCCAAGGGCACCTTCAACCCTGTCCCTATCCCTTGTTGCCTTCACATCCCTTAGCCGCTTGATCTGAATTTCCTGGGCTTCCCTCGGTATTCTCAGGATGCTGATTGGCTTTTCTTCTGCCTCGACATACTTATTTGCCCCGACCATGACTTCCCTGCCCTCCTCAATCCTCTTTTGCCTCCTGTAGGATGTAGATGCAATCTCTCTCTGGATGTATCCATTCTTCACGGCTTCCAGAATGCCTCCCATTGACTCAATCTTGTCAAAATACCGGTATGCTTCCTCCTCGATCTTGTTGGTCAACCATTCCACGTAGTAAGATCCGGCCAGTGGATCGACTGTATCTGTTACCCCTGTTTCCTCGGCTATGATCTGCTGGGTTCTCAGGGCAACCTTGACGGCCTCTTCCGATGGAAGTGCCATAGCTTCGTCATAGGAGTTTGTGTGCAGGCTCTGGGTTCCGCCCAGTACTGCAGCAAGACCCTCGAATGCCGTCCTTATGATGTTAATGTGCGGCTGCTGCCATGTCAGCGTATATCCCGATGTCTGGGTATGGAAACGAAGCATCATGGCCCTCTTGCTCCTGGCACCATACTTCTCCTTCAGTGCGGTTGCCCATATTCTCCTCGCTGCCCTCATTTTGGCTATCTCCTCAAAGAAGTTGATTGATGAATTAAAGAAGAATGAAAGCCGGGGAGCAAATTTATCAACATCAAGACCCGCCGCTTTTCCCATTTCCACGTAATAGAATCCATCCGCCAGCGTGAACGCAAGCTCCTGGACTGCACTTGAACCTGCTTCCCTTATGTGATAACCGGAGATGCTTATATAATTCCATTTTGGAACGTTTTCCGTGCAGTAGACCATCATGTCCCTGATGATGCGTATATGAGCCTCCGGGGGATAAATCCACTCCTTCTGTGCAATGTACTCCTTCAGGATATCGGCCTGCACTGTTCCACCGATGCTTGCAAGCGACAGTCCCTGCTTCTTTGCGATTGCAAAATACATCGCTGTGAGGACAGCTGCCGGCGCATTTATTGTCATTGATGTTGTGACCTTTGAAAGATCTATCCCGTCAAAGATTACCTCCATATCCTTGAGTGAGGAGACGTTTACCCCGCACTTGCCTATCTCACCATCTGATCTCTTATTGTCGCAGTCGTATGCGTATAACGTCGGCATATCAAATGCGATGCTCAGGCCGGTTTCCCCGTGGCTAATGAGATATTTAAGCCTTGCGTTGGTGTCTTCAGGAGTGCCGAATCCAGAGAACATCCTCATTGTCCACGGCTTGCCCCTATACATATTCGGATAAACACCCCTGGTGAATGGGTATTCTCCCGGGTAACCCAAAAGTTCTTTCTGCCCATGGGGAAGATCACTTTCCGTGTATAATTCCTTAATTTCAATAGATGATGAATTAACATGCTCCACCGGCTCGCAATTGGTACTCTTTTCCCAAGGCTCCAGAGTCTGCTTTCTCCATCTTTCAATATCCTCATTCTCTGATGAAGGCATTCTTTTCTGTACTTCATTCAGTTTTGAATGCCAGAAACCCTTCCCATCTTCCATGCATTCCTTAGTGATAATTACAATATATGTTTTAAGGAAAAATCTGGATCATTGCCCTGCATTTTCTTCAAAATTAATTTTCCTGAGCATGCAATACATATAACCCAACAGTCCCGTGAAATTTCTCAATAACCAGTGAAAAGTCATGCTTTCCCTTCTTATTTTACCCTTCTCTATCTGCTTCCATATTTCCCTGTTCTTGTTCCTGAGTTGTCTTCGGCCATACCCGTTCCAGAAGGCCTGCTTCATCAGGGCAGGTATATTTTCCCTTGATCTGTGGCTGACGACGCATTTATCGCATACTGCCCACTTAGCCCCGGCCATAACCGCCCTCAGATTCATGTCAATGTCTTCAGCAGTGACAAATGATTCGTCAAAACCTTTCAGCCTATTGAAAAGTTCTTTCCTGATTGCAAGGTTCATGGAAGGTAGCGTTATTTCAAAACCCATGAAAAACAGTTCCATCCTTGGAATCGTGCTAGTCCCCTTTCCATCAAAACTTTCTGTTTTCCCTGCAACCAGTTCGTTGTCTTTCAATGCGGAAACCATATTCTCAATCCACTGCTCCTGTGGCACTGCGTCCCCATCGGTAAAGAGTATATTTCCAGTTTCTGATTCCCTGACTCCTATATTCCTTCCCTGCCCCCTTGAGCATGGCATTCTAATATATTTGACAAGGCTGTTTTCCTTCGATATCCTGGCCATTAATTCAGCGGTTCCATCTTCGCTGTTTGAATCCACTATAATTATTTCTGCAGGAATGCTGCTTTTCAGAAGAATGTTAAGCAGCGGGGGCAAATTCTTTGCTTCGTTTTTGACCGTGATTACAACTGAAGCCACAGGCTGTATTATACCCAATCAGCCCTCTGGTTTTTCCTCTCATCCTTTGTTTCCTTCTTGAACTTCTTGTAGTGCTCCTTGCACAGATGGACCTTTGTCGTATCGCCTGTCAATTCAAGGGCCTTCTTTGCCAGAGCGGCATCTACCGTGTGGAAACTCTCTTCCTTGCAATCTCTTACCTGACACATCTTTGTGGGCATTATTCAATATATAATTTGTATCCTTAAGCTTTATGCGATCGCAACGCTCACCCGTCAAATTTCCTATAGATCCTTTTGGAGTTATGGAAACATTGATTCTTCCCAGAATTGAATCCAGAATAGCAGGGATTCACAGTGGTGATTTCTCGGTCACTCACCTGATTTTCAACGTGGTCAAAATAGTGGGACTGCCCGGAGTAAGCCCCCTTCTGTTACCCCTTTCGGGCTTGCAGCATTCGACTGATTGGCATTTAGCCTTCGTCCTACCTGACCCTCCCGGTGGCGTCACGGGGTCTGTTTGGACTTTCTCCGGCCAGGATGAGTTCCCATCGCTTCCCCCGAAAACATCGTGTCTTCCAGTCATCTTTTAACGGGGAGCGTTTATTTCTTTTCTCATTGCCATTCCTCTCGGAACACCGGCTTGAGACGGTTGGCCTCCACCTGTGGAGGGGGGACTTTCCTCACCTCGTGGGCGTCAGCTGCTCTCGGGCTTTCCCATATGGGATAATTCTGTGGCATATTAAAGATAAGTGATAGTATTCACATACAAACCAGAAAAAAATTGGCATCAAAATTAACAACCCTGTTTTTGGTATAGTCTATAAGAATTCTCTTTTTGCGAAAGATAAACGAAAACAAATCGATTGCCCGCCTGTAATTCATTTTCACTCTGAAATTAGCGCTTTCCCATCGTATGAACATAAATGAGTTTAAGGAGCAAATTTTCAACGCGCAATCTGTGGAAATGATTCACAATAATCCTGTTTTTGCCCTATTTTACGGCTTCACCAGCATGTACCGAATTATTGTACCATAAATTAGTTTATGATACAAATGATCATTATTCATGAACAAGACAGCAGTTTTGGTTTTGGCCTTGTCATCAGTGATGATAATGTCCGGAAGCCTCGCCTTTGCACAGGGCGATATTTCTGGAACATCTACGTCATCATCAGCGATGATAAAGCTATCGACATACACAGTGGGCTCATACAACAGTTTTGGAACAATGACAAATATTTCATACACAAGCAGCGAGACTGGAAATCAAACTCAGATAGCGTCTGCAATATATGTAAATGGATCAGCCATTTCTATACCTTCAAATACGGGAAGCGAGAAGGTTTCGTTCATGTCATTATCCAATGAAACCCTTATAGGCATAAATGGCCCGAATGCATTCCTTATCGCTACCGCTCCAAACGCAGCCATGAAATTGAATTCACTCAACACCTCAATGAACTTTGATTTATCGGTGCAGGCAAAAAAGATAGGAGCGGGCCTGAACCTCTCTTCGGAATCATCCCTTGGGAATCTAATCAGCTTCAACACTTACCTGAAACTATCGATGAAGGGGTATACGGTTTACAGCATTTCAAATGAAAGCTTCAAGGGGTATTTTGTCACCAACGGGAATGCAAAGCTTTCATCAAACGGCCTCTCAATTAACGTAACCAACAATGGAAACATGGTTCTACTGGCAGGGTTCATATCAAACGGCAACCTCCAGAACATGCTCTATAAGTACTTCGGTGAGAATGAGAGAGAGAACAGATTCACATATAACAGCTCGACGAGTGTTGTGATGGGCAAGTTCGTTAATTTCAACTACTCGCTTAGTCACCAGAGCATCATCAACCTTACAGGCAGATTTTCAGGAAGGACTGTTCCAGTATTCACATCCATAAATGCTTCTGGAAATGGAAGTTTTGGATCTGATGCGAGAATGACGAACATCCCAATGAACAAAGTTGTCATAATCGGTTCAGTCTTTTTCTATGCAAATAACAGCTTCATATATGTCCTGCACGACAATCCGGCAATGGAATCCACTTTCGCAATAGACAATGGAACCATGAATTTCACTCTGGCCAGCGGCCTGAATGCTACAGTATTCTCATCTACTTCCGCAATGGTTTCCTACAATGCTCCATCTTTCTCCAATAATATGGATGCCCAGGGAAATATGCTGCTTGGCATAGGCGGGCACGTGAATGCTGGATCCAAAACGATCAGAATTTCTGGAAACAATTTCAGTGCATTCATGACAGTTGCTGGCAACACCTCCGTTTCTGTGAATGGAGGTGTTATTTCCTTGAAAACCACAGGCGTCTCGGTTGTCCATTTCGTTTCACCGCCAGGTCTCAGGGATCTCGGTGAATTTGAGAAATCCGTAAATAACGCAATAATGTCCGGCAAGATATCTACCCAAATTTATCTCAACGCCACAGGTTCCGGAATCAATTCAAACCTGACAGTTGGATTCAATGGCAGCGTTAATGCAGATATATCATCGATGAGCCAGGGGAAGGCAACCATCAACATTTCATCAACGAACCATAAGGGCACTTTGATAGCAGTATTCGTAACAAAGCAATTCATGGGATCATCCAGCAATGTTTACCTGAAGTTTGACGGCAACGTAATAAACATAACGTCAGCTAATGCAATTTTCAACGTAACAAGCACAACAAACGCCTATTATGCAGTCATCAACGAATCAAGCGGAATCCTCATACTGATACATGTACCTCACTTCTCCAACCATACAATACAGGTCAGTTCCACGCCCTTCACCTCAACTACAAGCGGTACACCGAGCGCTCCAGTTGATACACAGTATATTGCAATAGGCGCTTTGGTAGCAATAGCAGCTATTGTGGGCGTGACTGCAGTAATATTGAGAAAGAAGAAATAACCACATATTTCCAATATCCAAAATTTTTTTTATCTTTTTTTAGTTCTGCTTACTATCTATAACAATATTTTCATATTTTTATGCAAGATGTCTGGAAACTTCAACATTTCATTTTATTGAAACCGCTGATTCTCTTTTTAGAAGAATTTCAGCTATATTTTTTGGAAGATAAATAATATCATTCTTCCTGAGATAGTAGTTGCCATCTTTCAGGGCTATTGGCATGTAATCTGCCGTTATCCTCAGGCTGGAGAATTCATTGAGTGCCTTTGGCTCATTTGGAGGTTCATTGGTTTCCTCCTTAATCGTTGGTTCGTTCTGATCCTCCCTTGTGGGTTGCTTTTCCTGTATCTTCCCAGGATCGATAAGTGAACTCCTTATGGCCATCATCTCATTGTGCATTTTCATGATGAATTCTCTTTCCTGTGGAGTAAGAATATCAAGTGTTTTTCCCTCTATATCATAAAGCGATTCCCTGAGGATTTTCTCATACCTCTTCTGGAAGAAGAGCGAAAGGGATTTTTTTATATTGCCTTCCCTCTCCCTGATGCCTATGTATTGATCTATATCTCCCTTTGACAGGGATTCTTCGGCCATTTCCTTCATTGCCAGCAATGCTTCACGCACCTCAGAGTAGAAATCCTGATTAATCCTGTTCAGCGGTACTCTTGAGGATTCTATCCTGGAGTAATCCCTGATCTTCTTGAACAATCGATCCATATCTGACGGGGTAACTGGCATTCTATTAGACTATTTGGCTCAAGTATTTTAATTTCTTGAAGAGTGCCTCTCCAAAAAGGGATAACGGAATTGAATAAAAGTTTTCCAAGTTTTCTTTCGTCGTAAAATAATTATATATAAGAGCATCAAATACCTGCTTACTCTCTGTGAGCCTTTACTTATTTACCATAAGCGGCTCCTCATTGGGGTGAAACATTGAAGAGAAGTTCAAGGGACTGGAAAAAACGCGGAAATATGCGATGGAAATGGCGAAAGAAGAGAATCCGAAGGCTGAAAAAGCAGAGAAAGGCTAACAGAACGTAAGGGAGCATGGGGTAGTCAGGCATCCTATCGGGCTCCAGTCAGGGTATGATTAGCTACGGGTCATCTGATTCATGATGAGTGACTGGAACTAAGAACCGGGAAGAGACCCGCAGATCTGGGTTCAAATCCCAGTGCTCCCATTTGGTCGCGACTGCTCCCGCGGGAATTTGAACCTCAAGAGTCATTTTCTCACTGCCACGAAAAAGCTTCTCGACAGCGAGTTTTCCCTTTTCCGCTGCTTCTTTTGAGGACAGGTGTTCGTATATAGTTGTGGTCTCAATGCGGGCATGTCCCAACAGAATTTGTACCAACCTCAAATCGTTCGTGGTGCGGTACATGCTGGTTCCGTAGAAATGTCTGAATGAATGTGCATGGAGTTCGGGCATCCCCGTTTTCTTTCCAATCTTCTTGATCATGGTTGTCAATAGCGGTTGAAAATTTTCCACACACACTTAGATTTTCTTCCATTTTCATTTCACCCCATTCATATTAACGTTGTTCAGTTTCTTTCTCTCCTTCAACCTGTAGAAATCACCTCTGATTTTCACCACAATGCCATGATGCAGTATTCTGTCAAAAACTGCTGATGCCATTACAGAATCTCCAGGGATTTCACCCCATTCAGAGAATGACTTGTTGGATGTGTATATCGTAGAATGCTTCTCGTACCTCGATGATACGAACTGGAAGAAGACATTCGACTCTTCCCTTGTAAGCGGGAGATATCCTATTTTATCAACTATCATTACAGAGAACCTGGAGTATGTTGTGTACAGGAAGAACACAAGGAACAGCTGTTTCTAGATTTCCTTCCAGCATATTCCCCAGAACTGAATTCCATGGAGAGGGTATGGAAACTCATGAAAAGATTGAGATTACATAACCAATATTTTCCGAACCTTAATGAAATGATAAAAATTCTGGCAAGGTAGTTCCTGTTATGGATGAAAGAGAATGAAACACACATAACGTTATGCTAGGTTATGATTTCCGTTAACCATGTTAACATTCACCTTTGGAAGTTATCATCTGTCTGATGCTTAAACTTCGTGGGTACAACCCAATACCCTCTATCCCG
>JAJZXT010000146.1 GCA_021806355.1 Thermoplasmata archaeon | reverse complement strand
ATCTCCATCGAAACAATCTCCTTCTGGCATATCGAGCATGGAACTTTACGGAATAATTGGAGCAGCGGTTGCAGTGATAATTGTGGGTTCAGCAGTGTTCATGATCAGGAAGAAGAAGTAATCTCTTCCCAACCAATTTTTCAATAATTTATGGGTGCTATTAGAACATTAATTTTATAGAGCTTTTTGAATATGCCACAAATTTAGTTACGTTATATTGCAAGGGATAGAACAGATAAATTGTAATGTTCAAACGTTACAGAGGAATCGTTTTTTCCAAAACATTTTACTCTGATTCCTATTTTATTTTTAACAACAACGCTGAATGTTTCAAATTCAATAAGGATTATAAGAGCTTTAGAATTGACCCTTAACAATGAATCCTTGGGTTAAGCTATTAAGACCCGCAAACGCTCTAATGGCAATCTTTGCCACTTTCATTTCGGGACTGATATCTCTCGGAACAGGAGTAGTTTCAGAGTGGGTTATTCTCACATTCGCATCATTGTGCGTCATATTAGTCATGCTCGGCGGAAACGCCATGAATGATCTATTCGACATCGAAACTGACAAAACCAACCATCCAGATCGCCCACTGGTAACCGGAAAAATCTCCCTAAAGAATGCAAAAATTTCTATAGTCATTTCATACATAGCATCCATACTCATTGCGCTTATCTTCATATCCTATCTTTCCGCCCTCTTTGTGGTAATTGCTGAACTTCTTCTCTTTTCATATGAATATTCCCTTAAAAGATCCGGATTGCCGGGAAATCTGATTATTAGCATTCTAGTAGGTTTTATTTTTGTATTTGGAGGAATAGTGGTCGGTCACTTCTATAGGATGATAATCCTTTTCTTTCTTGCAACCTTGTCCAATACTTCCCGGGAGCTTATTAAGGACGTTGAGGATATACAGGGAGATTTTGACAGATTGACGTTTCCAAAGAGATATGGGCGAAGGGCAGCTCTCTCACTTTCTGCCGTATTCATTTCAACCGCAGTAATATTGTCTTTTGTGCCATACTATACGGGGCTATTTTCCGTTTATTACCTGATTCCGGTGTTTTTCTGTGATGTTTTATTCGGCGTCACCGCATTTATTCAGTTCAGAAACGTAAAGAAGGCACAGGAATTTTCAAAACTTTCAATGATACTGGGACTTATTTCATTTGCAGTGGGAGGGTTGACATGACCGTTTATGAAAATATTATGAAAAAATTGTTGGTAAAGAAAATACATATGACATTGATTGATCCTGCAACATCCGGTCCCGAAGGCAGTGCTGAGATAGCTTGCCAGGCTGAAAAAGCCGGTACAGATTTCATAATGCTGGGAGGTTCAACTGAAATCTCTTCCACGGTGCTTGACGAATCAATAAAATTGATGAAGGAGAAAATAGGTTTGGAAATTATTCTTTTCCCGGGCTCATCAAGCATGATTTCAAAAAGGGCTGATGCTATTTATTTCATGTCGCTTTTAAATTCTGCAGATATAGAATTTATTGTGGGTCACCAAAAGAAAGCTGCCCTTTTTCTAAACGGGATGGGTATCGAAAAAATTGCAATGGGATATTTAATTTTCCAGCCAGGAATGACCGCTGGAAGGGTTGGAAATGCCATGCTAATAGACAGGGAAGATACAACAACGGCACTGCAATATTCCCTGACAGCTGAATATTTCGGGATGAAGCTCGTTTATTTCGAGGCCGGAAGTGGCGCTGACAGGCCCGTTTCGACAGCAGTGATATCAAAGGCAAAGGAAAAACTCAGTATACCGCTGATAGTTGGGGGAGGGATAAGGAATGCAAACACAGCAGAGCATATTGCGAAGGCTGGGGCAGATATAATTGTTACAGGGACTGTTGTTGAAAAAGCTTCTGATGTTTTCTTGACCCTTAAACCAATAATAGACACGATACATTCAGTCAAGCAAAACTGAAAGCTTTAATTCCGTGATTGCATCGCTTTCTATGGTTAAGCTTCGCATTGAGATTGGATATCTTGAGGGAGTTGAAGATCCTGAAGCCTCAACACTTTTTCATAATTTAGGAATTCTGGGTTACGACAGCGTTGAGGGCCTGAAAATTTATAAAATTTATCAAGTTGAAATCGCAGGCGATAACGAACACGGTCTTGAAGTCGCCAGGGATATCGCCTCCAAGATACTGATAAACCCTGTTATCAACAGTTTCACAGTCAAGATAGTTGAAGAAGTCCTATGAATTTTATTGAAGGATCAATAATGAATAACACAATTTTAATCAGTTCCCTGAGTACCGAGAAACTATCTGCATTAAGTGAGGAACTTGGATTATCCTTGAATCTGGAAGAGATGATCAGGCTAAAAAATTATTTTCTTGATCTGGGCAGGGAGCCGACAGATGTGGAGTTGCAGGCAATGGGGCAGGCGTGGAGTGAACATTGCTGTTATAAGTCTTCGAAATTATACCTGAAGAAATATTTTGAGAACCTCAGAACAGAAAACACAATACTCCAGATGGAAGATGATGCAGGGGTTATGGGATTCAATGAAGAATATGCATACGTACTAAAGATGGAGACCCACAACCATCCCAGTGCCGTGGAACCGTATGGAGGATCTGCAACTGGTGTTGGGGGAATCCTGAGAGATATCCTATGCATGGGTGCGCAACCTATAGCAGTCCTTGATTCGCTTTATTTCGGTACTGATTTTCAGGATAGCGTGGAGGGCAGGCTAACAACAAGGTTCGTTATAGAAAACGTTGTCGCTGGCATACGTGACTACGGGAACAGGGTAGGAATTCCAACAGTCTCTGGCTCAGTGAATTTCCATGAGAAATTCATCGGTTCACCACTTGTAAACGCTGGATGTCTTGGCGTTGCTAAAAGATCAGAAATTTCAAGGAGCCGGGTTTCCAAGGCAGGGGAATTTCTTGTACTTGCCGGAGGAAGAACAGGAAGGGACGGGATACACGGGGTCAACTTTGCATCAAGAATTCAAGACTCAAAGGATAAGGATAGGAATCGTGCTGTCCAGCTTGGAAACCCAATTCTGAAGGAGCCTTTGATTCACGCAGTACTTGAAGCTAACGAGAAAAAACTCATTGCCGGAATGAAGGATTTGGGGGGCGGTGGCCTTTCATCTTCTGCTGGTGAGATGTGCCTGGCAGGAAACTGTGGCGGCGAGATTTTCCTGGATAAGGTTATCACAAAGGAAAGAGGAATGGAACCCTGGGAGATATGGATCAGCGAGAGCCAGGAAAGGATGCTATTATCAGTCAAGGAAGAAAACCTTTCAGCGCTTCAGGCTATATTCTCTTCATGGGATGTAGAAACCTCGGTGATTGGAAGGAGTGTAAATGGAAAAAACATGAAACTTTTCTTTGGAAAAGACACAGTCATGGATCTTCCACTGCAATTCCTCACATCAGGGCCAATTTATGCAAGGCCTTTCAGGATAAAGAGAGAACTCGTGAAGATTTATCCATTTCCTGTAGAACCGGGTGACTATACAGAGGCTATCAAGGAGGTTATCTCAGATCCAAACGTTTGCGCAAGGTTCAACATAGTCCGGCAATACGATCATACCGTGAGGGGGAACAGTATTGTGAGGCCATTCACGGGCACACCCAACTCAGAAACTCACTCAGATGGCAATGTGTTAAAAGTCCTCGACGACTCAATGGAAGGGCTGGTAATGACAACCGGGTGCAATGTTAATGCAACTTCCATAGATGTTTATTCGGGAACGATCAATTCTCTATCGGAAGCGCTAAGGAATATCATCTGCAGTGGCGGAAAACCTAATTCAGTTGTAGATTCCTTAAACTTTGGGAACCCTGAGAACCCAGATGTTCTCGGACATTTCATAGAATCGGTCAGGGCCATAAGTGATTTCTGCAAGGAGATGGCGTTGCCAGTTGTTGCTGGAAACGTCAGCTTCTATAATAATTACAATGGCATTGAAATACCTCCAGTTCCAAATATAATGATGGTTGGACTTATAAAGGACATAAGAAAGGCTATCAGCACCGAATTCAAAAAATCTGGAAATAGCATTGCAATTATTGGTTCCAGCACATATGACTTGAGCGGAAGTGTCTACCTGAACACAATAAAATATCCATCACATGGATTTGAAAAGACTATTATTCCTGATTTAAGGTTGTTGAGGGAAAAATTCCTTGAATGCGTTAATGAGAACCTCATTGTTTCTGCTCATGATGTATCTTCGGGCGGGCTCATATCTGCAATTTTAGAGATGTGCTTTGGTTATGAACTTGGGGCAACCGTTGACTTCAGTTTTATATCAAATTCCAGATCATACAACAAGCTCTTTGCTGAAGGTGGAAATCGAATAGTGGTTGAAATACTACCAGAAAACGTGGAAAAGGTAAAGAGTATACTTGGAGACGTCAGAATGGAGGTTATGGGTTCTGTTTCTTCCACAAGGAATATCAAGGTATCAGACTGCGGAAGGGTTTTGATAGATGAGGATATTGCTGAGTTCAAAAATGCCTGGGAAACCGGCTTGGACAATATAATTTAGGTGATTTGGTTGAGTGATCTATATAAAATGACAAAATACATTGAAAAGGAAAACGTTACTGTTAATGCAAGTTATAGGCTTAATTTTGATGCAGAGCGGCATTGCGGATACATCAAGGTTTATTACGGCTCAAAAGTCAACTTTGAAGAGGATTTTGAACTATACCTTGAACTCCTTGATTGCGGAATGAATGAGAAGCAGGTGGAAGAAAGAATAAATAAACTTATAAGCGAAATCGAAAGCGGAAAAATAGACGTTTCAATTTGAAACGTCCACATTAAGCTGCACTTTTTCACCATCGCTGAGTTTCAGTTTTTCTCTAAGGAACTCTTCAGATATGATCTCTATCACATCTCTATAGACTGATCTCTCTGGGAATATTATTGCACACTTTATGCCTGAAATCGTCCCCATAAAAGCCTTCACCGGTCCGAAAGTTCTGTCATCAGTAGCAAAGCCATCTATCTTGATGCCTGAATATCCCCGGATTCTCCTTAAGGAAACTTCCTCTGATGAATCTACTTTTATGTTAAGAGTGCCCATATAGGGAATGAATCCCAGCCTCTCCTGAAATTGGATAACATAGGGTTTCCTGGATACATAATATCTTCCCTCCCCCATTCCGCTCTGCACAACGCCGGAAATCATTATTTTATCTTTTACTCCCAATAAACCTGAAAGTAACGAATATTCTTCAAATAAAAGATCTCTTCCAAGCTCTGATACCTCAATAGATTGGATCTTTCCGTCCATATGCCTAATTATCACACCCGTCCGGTTCATATCAAGAATAAGCTTGGATGCTGATTGTTGGCTTATTCCCATAAACAGGGCAAGAGAACCGGAGTAAAGTCTTGCCCTCTTCTCTCCATTTGAAAGTGAGAGAATTGCCTTTAATCCATCATATATCCTATTTCTCTCGCCCCGGGACAATTTATCTAATGAGTTTTCAGGCATATCTCAACTTCCTGCCACCTGATATGGTAAACACTGTAAGATTCTTTTCCTTCGCTATGGCTATTAGACCCCGATCATTGGTTATGATTGCACACTGTTTCCTCAAGGCGTACTTCAAGACGCATTCATCTCCTCCTCCTTCAGATGGAATTGCCTTCAGAGGTTCAATTTCCTTGAGCGCTAGCAATGCATACATATTTCTCTTGGAAAGCCCCACCAACTCGCTCTTGACGCATTCCAAAATTGTAATTTGTGTGATTCCCGATATTTTCCCAGCTTCGTACTTCAAATTGACGCTGTGTTTTATTGAGTATATCAGGGCATTTGTGTCGACAACTATTTCTTTATCACTTGTTGATTCGCTCAATAACTTCCCCTATTGCCGTGCCATCCTTGATCTTCTTTATGAGTATCCTTACGCTTTCTCCTTTCTTGACTCCTGGAACAAAGATGTGGTATCCCCTATAATTTGTTCTTCCTTCTCCCGATCTGCCTATCTCAGAAATCTGAACGACGTACTTTTTTCCTTCCTCTATGTCTGCCTCGTTTCCAAGCAATTCCCTGGACATATTTATCGGATGCTGCGCGCCGCAAGCCTTGCATTCTATAACGTTTGTTCTTCCAACCTTCTTTATTTCAGTATCAGGTGAATTACACTCATAACATCTCACATATACATTGAGATATTGCTCTATTTTTGATGCAAACTCCTCCAACGAAACCTTTTTGTTTATAATCAATCGCTTTCCATCAAGATTTAGGCCAATTCCAAATTCCTTCATCAGGTACTTCATTATATGTTTTGGATCACGATTTATAAGGTCGACCATATCCATGAAATTTCGAATTATAGTCACTTTCCCCTCCCTAATAAGATTTGGTTCAGGGATTTTCAACCGTTCTTCGCTTATATTCGATTTGGATAGAATATCTGAGGATTTATCAAGAAGACTTTCATACTCATCTTTTGCCATTGTACAAAATTTCGATTAGCCTTATAATTCTGTTTATTCATTTCCAAGATATTTCTTTTTCCCACCAGCGTCTCAAATTTGAAAATAATGTTATGAATAGACCTCCACACGAGCAGATTGAAGCCCGTTCAATCGTCGTAAATAAATTATATCAGCTCGTTTTAGCGCAAAGAATAAAGGCACATCGTTTCCGCGTTTGCAGGAATTGAAATTGAATTATCAACCATATACTCTTATTTCCGTGCGGAATATCGGTATTTATACGTTTTTCATCATTATAAAATTTTAAATATTAAACACCCGTTTATATTTTGTGAAAAACGAAATAAATACAAAAGGAGCGAAAGCCGTAGTGCTAGCTGCGTTATTTGTACTATCTCTAATGGTAGTCGCAGTTCCGTCAATAGCAGCACAAAGCGGGAGTTCATTGCACTTTGGAAAAGTAGTATCCAGTTCCTCTGGAACGACTTCATCCACAAACTGGGCTGGGTATGTAGCAGCATCAAACTTTAACAGCCCCGCACATGTAGTAACTGGAATTACAGGCTCGTGGAAAGTACAGTCTGTATCATCTTCGTCCAGCTCTACTTATTCATCACAGTGGATTGGGATAGGCGGATTTTTCTCTCACGACAGGACTCTTATTCAAACAGGAACAGAATCTGATTACTCCTCTGGTTCCGCCCAGTACAGCGCATGGTATGAGATGTTGCCTGCAGCTGAAACCCCAATAAGCGGATTCTCGGTAAGCCCAGGGGATGTAATATCATCCGGAATAGTTTATGCTGGTGTAGCACCGCATCACAGCCAGTACTGGAACATATATCTCAATGACACCACGCAAAATGAACACTTCTTCATTCAGGTTACATATAAATCCAGCATGCTTTCAGCAGAATGGATTGAGGAGAGACCTGAAATCGGAGGGCAGTTGAGTTCACTGGCTAACTTTGGAACGGCCTATTATGGCTCAGACTACACATCCATATCCGGAACAAATTACGCAACCATAAACGGCGTAAGTGCACCATTGGGCTCATTACCATATGAGAGCATAACAATGACAACATCAAGTGGAGCTCTTTATGCGCAGCCATCAGCACTTACAAGCGATGGAACAAGTTTTTCAGTGAATTATGAGTGAAATTAATCACTCAAAAAATTTTTTTATCTAAATATTTTTCAGCAGGCTGACTCCACCGTCTAAAACAAATCCCTGTCCAGTAATAAATGAGGCTTTATTTGATATTAAAAAACTTGCCATTTCAGATACATCTTCAGGTTCACCCCATCTTTCCATAGGTGTCCACGACTCGATTAACTTCATCATGTTATCGTCTGTGTGCAACCCCTTGGTCATATCTGTTCTAATCCATCCGCATACAATAGAATTTACCCTTATTTTTGGAGCAAGGGTCTTTGCAAGGGCTCTGGTTATTTGAATAAGTGAAGCTTTCGAGGCCTGGTACGAAAGCAGGTCAGTAGATGGGATCACGCCCCTCAAGGATCCAATATTTATTATGGATCCTCCATCCTTTATGAGGTTGTGAAGATCTCGTGCCATTAAAAGAGGTACCGTTTCATTAAGCCTGATGACCTTGTCCCATGATTCTATATCGACTGAATCAAGGGTTTCGCTTCTTCCCAATCCTGCATTGTTTACCAAAGCCTTCAGTTGAACGTTGCTATTTCTAAGTTCATCAATCAGCTTCAACCGTTCACTCTCATTGGTAAGATCTGTCTTATAAAGTGTGCATGTTCTTCCCATGCCGTTGATCTTTGATGACAATTCCTTAATTTTCAAGTCTTTATTTCTGTATACTGCGATAATATCGTACCCTTCTTCTGCCATTTTCAACGATATTGCCCTTCCAATTCCTCTAGTTCCGCCTGTGACAAGAACGCTTAACGGTTTTACTTTCTCCATGATAGTTTATTTTCGATTAACTTAAATATTTTTTGAGTTAAATTTAATAATGGAAATAAACGAATCAGGCAATTCCAAGTTCTCTCCAATCTTTCCTAAAAATATAATTATCAGCTCTGGGTTAGATTGCTATCCTTCAATTTCGGCTTTGATATATATTCCTTCAAAAAGCTGATTTGCTCTTCCATTATTCGCTCTTTAATATCCCATCTGAATGCAGCTCTTTCCGTGAAAATGTTAGTTCGTAATTTATTAAGCAAGAAATCCTTAGCTTGACCGAGGAAATCTATCCCTTCTATTACGATGTCAGAATTTTTGTTTTTCTCCGCATTCGATATCCCTGGATCATAAAATCTTCTTCTTGCGATAGTTCCGCCCATCAGGCACTTATAATCTTTTTGGAATCCACATCGGGCTTTTTCTGATGAGATAACCAGATCCGTTAAGAGAGCTATTTCATAGCCTATGTTCAAGGCATCACCATTGATAAGGGAAACCACTGGCTTTTGAACGCCGGAAGAAAAGAGAGAAAATGATAGCATCGTTTCCAGAGAATCCACTATAGATTCTTCAGGCTTGAGATATAAATCCTTTGCAAAGAAGGAATTCATTCCAGTTATTGCAATGTATTTCACTTTTTCGTCGGCCGCAGCCAAAGCAAGTGCCTGCATTAATTCACTGAATGCCGACGTTCTAATATTTCCATTCTTATCGGATTTTAAGACTATCAGCCCTATGGAATCTTCCTGCCAGAACGTTATGTAGCTGAAACCTCTTACCCTGAGATTACTCACGGAGATAAACCATCCTATAGATCCTTATCTCTATTCCAATCAAGATCATCAAGATACCCAATCCTATTCCAAATCCTTCTTCCTGAATAAGATTAAGGGGGTTTGCGAGTAGCATCAGCCACAGTATTTCCATAGATATGATCACTATAATCGAAGAGAGTATCATGGCAGTTTTCTTGCTCATCTCGTAGCCCTTTAAT
>JAJZXT010000075.1 GCA_021806355.1 Thermoplasmata archaeon | reverse complement strand
ATTACATCCAGTTGGAGTAGCTTTCGACAACTCGAATGGATATGTATATGTAACAAATTCCTTCTCAAATAACGTATTTGTTATAAACGACACCACAAATACAGTTATCAAGAATATCGGAGTAGGGTTGTATCCAGTTGGAGTAGCTTTCGACAGTTCCAACGGGTATGTGTATGTAACAAATTATTTCTCATGTGATGTATCAGTTATAGATGGTAATACAAATACAGTGATTAAGAACATCAGCGTTGGATCACACCCAGTTGGGGCAACATTCGATAGCTCCAACGGGTATGTATTTGTCACAAATTTTAACTCCAAAAATGTATCTGTCATAAACGGTGCTAAAAACATAGTAATTGAAAACATCAGTGTTGGGATAGGCTCAGCCGGAGGAGCATTTGACAGCTCTAACGGGTATGTGTATGTTGGTATTGTTACGGGTGCCGTGGCTGTTCTCGGATATCCCATATCTACAAACACTTCGTCTTCGTCATTTAATCTTTATGCAATTATTGGGGTATTGGTTGCCGCAATCGTTGCTGCAGATATATCAATAGTACTAATAAAAAGGAAGAGAAGAAAATAAAGAATCTTCTATTTCAAAATTTAACCCTATTGTGCCAGAAGTTTCCTTCCGTCAGCGAAGAGATGAAATCGGCGGCCTTGCATATTGCTTCATGCCTGCCTGCATCCATAAAGTAAGGAGGTTTAGTAAGAAGATGGAAATGCAGATTGAACAGATACATAAGCCTGCCTGCATCCATAAAGTAAGGAGGTTTAGCAGGAAGAGCGGATTACCCCCGGATTTAGGAGAATTCAAGTCCACGAAGATTACGTCAGCAACTTTGAGGCAGAAAGCTCCTTGCGAAAGCTAGGAAAGTAAGGCAATCCATTCGGTTTCCCTAAAATTAGACTGGTATTACAAGGGAGGTCTGTTTGCTTTACTGAGTCACAATCTCTTTATTTATAGTTGAAACCATAAACACTTTCTTGGAGAAATATGGTAAAGATAGCGATGTTCTCAGAATATCGGTTCCGGTAATGTACCCTGTGAGAGGAAAGGGCAGGCATTCATAGTTCCACATTGAGGGAAATGCCATTTCTCTTACAAAGATCATTGATATTCTTCACAAAACCCAAAGGATCTTTTGACTCATAAATGCCGCGACCTATAATTACAAAATCTGACCCATTTTCAAGTGTTAATATAGGATCTCCTCCCTGGAAAATAGATCCGGGGGAAATTATCTTCATACCCCCAGACTTTTTTTTGATCTTCGAAAGTAAATCCTGGTTATTTGCAGGAGCTACGATTCCGTACAGATTGTTCTTTCTGGCAATTTCTATTAACTCTTCCCACTTTTTATTAAGAATTATCTCCGAATCAGGGTTGCTCATTGAAACAATACCAAAGACCTTTGAATTTCCTGCTCCCTTTATAACTGCTTTCAGCGAATCTTCGCCCGGAAATATATGTGTGATCAATCCCCAGGCACCATGCCCAGAGGCAATGCTTGCAATTTTTTCATTTGTATATGGTATATCAGCAATTTTTAGGTCACAGATAACCTTTGAGATTTTCGCTAATCGATCAATAATCTCAATACCACAAGACATAATGGTGGGCCAATTTATCTTAATTGCAAATATGTCTGCCGATATTGACTCTGCAATGTCCAGCAAAGTTTCCTGATTTACCAGATCGAGCGAGGCGATAATTCTGCTTTCATTCATGGAATAAGCATGTAAAATTATTACTTAATCCTCTTCAAACGCTCCCCGCTTATGGTATAAAAAGATAAAAAAAGTTTGTGTTTTATATGAAAATTACGAAACCAGGTCCATGCCAAGTTCTGGGACGGTGTAGGAACCCATTACCACGCCAAGATTCCTTGCCCCTTCCTTTCCAGAGATAATATACGGAGATTTAACGCCAGTAAGCAGTACCATGACCTTGACCTTGTTTCCCATAAAGTAGTCTACATGGGCACCCCAAATTATTTCAGCATGAGGATCGATCCTCACCCTAACTTCCTGAGCTGCTTTCATTGCCTCTTTCATTGTCATGTCCCGGCCGCCAACAATCCTTACAAGGCAGCCCTTAGCCTGGGAAATATCTGCTTCAACCAATGGAGATTTAATGGCCTGGTCAACTGCATATGCAACCCTGTCCTCCCCTACACTTCCCTCTCCGATCCCTATCATGGCAGAACCTTTGTTCTTTGTAATGGTCAAAAGATCGTTATAATCTAAATTAACAAGGCTGGTTTTAGTGACAAGCTCTATTATGCCCATTATCTCTTCAACGAGAACCGAGTCAGCAAACTTAAATGCATCTTCCATAGTCATTTTAGGGGTTTGCATCAGTACCCTGTCATTGGGTATTGCAACGATTGTGTCTGAATATTGTGCCAATTTCTCCAAGCCTCTCTGTGCATTTTCCATCCTTACTTTTCCCTCAGAGGAGAAAGGAAGAGTCACAATTGAGATAACCAATGCTCCTGATTCCTTTGCCAGTTTAGCTATGATTGGAGAGGTTCCCGTTCCGGTGCCTCCGCCCATTCCGCATGTAATAAACACTATATCTGATCGTCCAACAATTTTCTTCATTAAGTCTAAGTCTTCGATGGCTGAATCCTCTCCCAATTGTGGATCGGCCCCTGCTCCCAGACCTCTGGTGACATTTTTTCCAATCAAGGCCTTTACAGGCGTTTTCATGGTCATAAGGTGATTTGCATCTGTGTTTATTGCAATTAGCTTTGCGTCCTGAAAACCATCGATGGCTAGCCTGTTTACCGTGTTGGAGCCTGCCCCGCCACAGCCAATTATTTTGACTCTTACCTTTAACTCCATCGCAAGCCTGTCAATCTCATCATCCTCGGGACATCTCATGTTCTCTGAGATTGAAACTGTAGGTATCATATCCTCCTTTGCAGCCGACAAATATAGTAAATCAACTATGTCTTTCATATGTCTGACATAACGTAAATAGTATATTAATATTTCGTTTTTTTGAGTTATCAATTAAACTATTAAATATCAACATTAAAACTCATAATGACAATCGTCATACAATTTTGGAATATTTGTCAGATTTATATTGATAAAAATGGGATTTATTCGCCCAAGGATTAAATATTAAGGTATATTCAAGCAATTATATGCTAAAGGACATTCTGGTGGAAAAAGGCGCTATAAAAGTTGGTGACTTCACGCTCACTTCAGGAAGAAAATCAAATTATTATGTGGACATAAAGGATGCTTGCACTGATCCTGATGTTTTAAGAACAATAATAGACGGGATAGTAGGCAGAGTGGAGGCTAAATCAGTGGCTGGAGTTGAACTGGGCGCTGTTCCTATAGTAGTCGCTACTGCATTCAAGATGCACATTCCGTACTTTATAATAAGAAAGCAGAGTACCCACGGCATGAAGAAGCTTCTTATCGGCAATCCAGAGAAAATAACCCGAGTTGATATCATAGAAGATGTTGTCACTACGGGAGGTTCTGTTTTGAAGGCCGCAGAATTACTAAGATCAAATGGCCTTCAGGTTGAAAAGGTTATTACGGTTGTGGACAGAGAAGAAGGCGGAAAGGAACTTCTAAGGGAAAACGGGATCAGGCTGGAAAGCCTCGTAAAAAAATCAGAGGTTATCAGGAATTAATCGTTCATTAAGAAAGAGGCTGGCACACGGTCTCCAATTGCATCAAAGAACATCGTCAATTCTTCCGATTTCTATTGGAGTTGTACTTGAACCCACAAGAGCCCCTTTTGAGTTTGCAATTATGCATGATCCGACGAACATGCTGCCATAATTTGCGGTGCCTATCTTTACGGGAACCTTAAAGAATTTTGTTAAATAATCTATTTCTTCGTCCGTAGTTTCAGGGTTTACTAACATGCCCTTGTTTGTAACCACACTGGCAGATCCGACGGTTTTTATTCCTCCTATGGTTTTCCTAACAACCTCCACGCCAAGAGCATCTGATATAAGTTTCTCACTCTTTTTTGAAAAATCTTCGTGGATTATTGCCCCATGGTCGTTGGTTACTATATCATTGCCTACAGCATTTATGCTGTCATTTACACTTGCAACGTTGATGTCAGAATCTGGTATCAAGCCTTTTATATATTCTGGAGAAACATTTCCATTAACTATTATTCCATTCTTATTCATGGTGAGGAGAACTCCTATGAGTCCGGTGTTGTCCAGATAACATCTTGTTGGCTTGACACCCAATACTTCCTGAAAGTCTGACTCCAGTTGCGGTTCAGAGTTTGCGGGAATAAAAGCTATTTCTTCCCAGGCTCTTGCGTTTATCCCTATAAAATTGTTTGTTAAAATGGATATTTTTCTTATCATTTTATGGGAGGATAACTTCAGTCGTTCCTTCTTGCAGCTTTATTATTTTCACGGTTATATGGGATGGAATCTTGAATTTTCCTTTTTTCCATATAGCTTCATTTACTTTGTTATCAATCCAGATATTTTCCTTTTCCGATTTTGTAAATCTCGCAACAAAATCCTTGATTACTTCAATTGCGACATCGGCTCTCCTTGACTTAGAGGCCTTCTTTGCATCCCTCAAGGGTATGTTTAGAATTAGTTCAGTTGAATATTGATTTTCTACCATTTTAATCTACCTAAAGTTTAAGTGTCCCCTTTCTCCAGTTTCTTCTTTTGGAGTTTTGGGTAAATTTCCTTCCTGTCCTCATCATAACCCAACCTGGAACTCTGCGATTGGAATTAACTCTCTTCATTAATCTTATCTTCCTTCCGAACTCTTTATTTCTGCTCATTTGTTTCTCCTCTCTATTTTTGTCTCTCTTCGGGTCTCTGTCATTTTTGAAAGTATTTCTCTTATTTCTGGATCGGTTATCACTCTATTTATCCTTCCCATGCTTTGCAGCTGGATAAGTTGATTTTCAACATTTTCAGCAAGTTCAGGTTTAACCAGCCTCACATTTGCGAGCCTTTCTCTGGCTTCCGGGTCTAGTATCTGCCTCAGTATCTGCTGTCTCCTTGCTCTTTCTGCATCCTGTGCTTTTTGCTGTTCCTCGCTCATCTGCCTTTCGGCATTGGAGCGCTGGATTTCTTCCATCTTTCTGCGTCTTAGTTCCTCTAGTTCGTCATCCCCTTCCATGGGACACCTCTAAAGATACTTCTTGAGATCTGGATTTTTTTCCACTATCTGCTTCATTACTTTAGTTGAAGTTTTCTCTATCAAAGACATTCCTTTGGGGGAAAGAGTTCTCCCTCTGGAATCTTTTTTAACATATCCCATTGTTTCAAGAGTATTCAACATGTGCCTTACTATGAATCTGCTTCCTGATGCGGGGTGGTATCTCTTTGAGCCCCTGTCAACACTTCCTCCATATTCCTGACCGAGTTTCTCAGTACCTACAGGTCCCATGATAGAAACCTTTCTCAGGGTTGAAGCAAGCCTTCTATAGTACCAGTCGGTTTGTTCCCATGGTTTCTCCCTGTGTACTCCTGCTTTCAGGAACTCTACCCACTCCGGCACCTTAACATCCGGCATTCCTTTGAATTCATCGGTTAATCCCTCAACAAGGGCATTCGGAGGTATTTTCTTAACATCTACCATTAATCATCACGTAGCTAGAGGGGATATGTGGAGTGTTAATAACATTTTCGAGTTGAACTTTAAGGATTCAGGAAGTTATCTTCGCCAGCTCTATGCCCGTGAAAACATAAAATGAACCCAAAACATCATTTTTCATATTTCATTGAAATTAGATACAATGCTGTCACATTGAAAATGAAGATTAACATAAGAAATACATATGGATCTCTAAAGATGGAATATGATAGAAACGTATAAATGAGAATGGCCAGGATCGGAAAAATACCTGCAGAAATTGCGGTCACTCCAAAGAGGAAAATTATTCCAAGGCTTCCGTTGAAGGAATAAAAGTTAACAGTCATTGCATCTTTAGGAATCTTTCTCAACAGCCAACTAAGCGATATAATGCTTGCAAAAATATAGCCTATTGCCAGGTCAATCTCTATAAGAAAATCATCAGGGGCCCTTATTATTCCCACCAGTATGATTATGATTGGAATAGAAAAAATACTGAAAATAATGAGCCCTGTTTTCAATTTTGACTTAATTATGTCCCAATCGGTTAATGGCAAAATTCTGAGATTCTCAAGGCCGTCACCCTCAGAAATAATCAGTTGCATTGAATAGAATGAGGCCGAAATTATCAGGAGTGAAAGAAGGCCGAGGTATGCACTGGAAGGATTCAGGGTACCAACGGTTCCAGTAGCATAAATACTGAAAACAGTAGGAAGTGTAAAAAACAGGGGCAGGAGCATCAGGGTAAGATTCTGCATCTTTCTGGTTACTATTCTTATATCCTTTTCAACAAGGGCAGTGCCTTTGGATTTGACCCTGAAACCTTTCTTTGCGCCAGAAAATGTGTTCTTTGTGCTATTGACATTAGACATCATCAATTTTGTAATGGACGAGGATGAAAACATGAACAAAAGGAGGGCAATTACTGCATAAATGCAGGTGGATATTGAAGAGAACAATATGGAATAGAAAGTGGGATTGCTTTCAAACACTATATACCTGAGGCCAAGAATGGGAACAAAATACCTGACAGTTCCATATAAATTTGGTGAAACATAATCAACGAACTGAGGGAAGTACAGGCTAAGATCAAAAACTGAAAAAACGGCGACGAATGCCAGTAGTTTCAGCGCATTGGAAAGTCCATTGCGCATTTTCCTGACAGCAGTTTTTCTCTTAGCGTTCAAAAATATGAAAATAAGTGATGATAGCGAAAATCCAGTAAAGATGAGAATGCCTCCCCAAATGATTCCAAAGAATATGCTCAAATACGTGTGGAAAAATAAAACTGAGATAACTATAGGGGGAAATATTATGAAGAATGTTGCGGAACCTGTGAACATAAACCACGAGAGTGATATCATATAAGGGCTGATCTTTACCGGCAGTATGGCAAGAGGTTCTATCAGCCTCTCAGAATTAAGTGAACTGAGGAAGAAAAAGCTGCTCGAAGCACTTACTACAAGCGCGTACAGAAATATTACAAACCCAATCTGGCTATCAGTAAATGGCCTGAATCCAGAGGTTCCATTAATCAGGTATTCAGCGGAAATAAGCAATGAAAAAATGGTAAAGAAGAAGCATATGCCGTAATATGATCTTAGGACGAACTTCTCAACATATTTTCCTGAATTTTTTGATTTTTGCACATTTCTGAGAAATGTTTGGTTGGACTTGAGCGCCTGGTATCTCTGCTCAATCATCAACCTTCTGCTCAGGAAAAAATCAAGCTTTTTCAAGATTTCATGGCCTCTTTAAGTGTTTCCACGATATTTCCAATCTGGTCCTGTCCCGTAACGCCGAGGAAAATATCTTCGAGGTTAGTATCATTCGATGCGCGCTTAAGCTCTTCAAGAGTGCCTTCCGTGATAATTTTTCCTTTATAGAGAATGGCTAGCCTGTCACAAAGATCTTCGGCAACTTCCATGATATGAGTTGAAAAAATAACGCATTTCCCGCGGGATGAAAAGTCCCTAAGAAGGGTTTTCAATATCTTCGAACTTTTTGGATCAAGGCCATTCATGGCTTCATCCAGAACCAGGATTTCAGGATCGTGGAGCATAGCACCTATTACTGCAACCTTTTGTTTTGTTCCAAATGAAAGAGAGCCAATAGGTTCATCAAGATTATCGGTCAGGCTAAACGCACTGCAGAATTTCTCCGCCCTCTCCTTGAATTTTGCCTCATTGATCCCCCTGACAGATGCAACAAAATTAAGAAATTCCCTTGGAGTCAATGATTCATAAAGTGTGGGGGTTTCAGGAACATAACCAACGATTTCTTTGACCAGCTCCCTATCCTTATTAGTGTCAAGATCGTTTACAAGCACTTCTCCGGAAGTAGCTTCCAGAACCCCGGCTATAATCTTCAGGAAAGTTGTCTTTCCTGAGCCATTTGGGCCCAGGATGCCAAAAACCTGGCCCCCTTTAATTTCTAAATTAATGTCATCTAAAGCCTTCGAGTTCCCATATTTCTTTATAAGATTTCTTGAAATTATTGAAAGAGACAATTTATAAAAGATACAAATTGATAATAAAACCTTTCTTTTAATTTTAAAGTATATATATATTCAAATATTGGTGGAAGGCAAATCCAACAATGTATGTGGCAAAAGCCGCCACTAGCGATAGTAAAGCTGCCCTGGAAGCTGCCCTTGAAATCTTAGTATTTAGCGATAGGGCTATAATAGAATTTGATATAGCTTGGGCAATTGCAACCAGTATGACTGCAATTATGAGCGCCACCATATTTGTGAAGAAAAAAAACGGAGCGATCGGGATTATTGCTCCAAGAATATAAGACACACCCACCGTCGACGCAGCTTTTCTGGATTTGGATCTCTCCTTCCTGATATCTTCTGTCCTTTTTGGGCTTTCTTTTATCATCTGTTCTTTCCTGAACATTGAGATCCTGTATTCTGTTTCTGAGGTTCTTGAAAGATAAGCACCCAGACTCATGCTTATCGTTCCGCCCACTGCAACAACGAGTCCCGACAATGCAACAAGAATATTGCTTCCAATTATTTGTGACAGACCTGCTATGGAAGCTAAAATTTCAACAAGTCCATCACTCATTCCGTATATGATGCTTCTGCTATTCTCAAGCTGTTCTTCCTTTTCAGGGCTGAATCCCTGGAATATCTCTTCATGACTGATCTCCTCATTAATTATATTGGAAATCTCTTTTCTTTCAGACTCGTTAGCCTCATTCTTTTCAAGATATCCCTTGTATTTGAATATGCTTTCAATCTCGCCCTTTTCCAGTATATTTATGGTAAGGTTCCGGCCGATTATCCTGCTAAGGAAAAGCAAAATTTTTATTTTTCCCTTCCTGGCCTTTGTGGAGGAAACCGAAATTCCCCTTCTCTTGGCAATCCCACTCCAAAATTGTGAATGTTCATTTTCAATTTCTGATAACCTGATAAGGCTATCCCTGATCTTTTGTTCTTTTGTATTGGCAGCAAGTTTTAGGTAAAACTCCCTGTCTGTGATTTCATCCTGATAGAAACCGATAACGTCATTCTTTTTTCCAGAACCTGCCACGGACTTCCATTGAATTATTGCTAAAATAACTTTCTTTGACTTTTTAGATTGGGAGAATTATACTTTCTCTGGGGGTAATGGGTGACATCCTCCCACGTTAAATAACGTGGGCTTCCTGCTTCAACCACTTCACTTGCTTTATTCCTTCCTTTTCAAGAAGGGACAGAGTAGAGGTGACTGTGTCCACAGGCGTCAATTCCCCACTGTCCGTGGGTACTCCGGTCTTTATCAGACCGAATCTCTTTATGTTTATTGATGCGTTCCATTCCCTGTCATGTGTTGTATTGCACCTTGGACATGTCCATGTTCTTTCACTGAGTTTCAGGTCATAGATATATCCGCAGTGTGAACACATCCTTGACGAGGGATCGAACGTTCCTATCTCTATTATGTTCTTTCCCCTTGACAATGCCTTGGTTTTCAGCATTGTGAAGAAGGAAGACCATCCTGCATCTGCTATGCTCCTTGCAAGATTATGATTCT
>JAJZXT010000077.1 GCA_021806355.1 Thermoplasmata archaeon | reverse complement strand
AAAAAGGTATCATGTTTATCGGATAGAATGCGCCATCTTAACACCATCCTGCATATAAGTAAATTACTACATACGCCATGAATGTCACAATACCCAGTATTTTAAGGGATATATTCCTACAAAAATAATTATAGTCATAACCTCATATAATTGCCATAGTATCAGACTATGACGGCAATAGACTGATAGACCTTTTTTATATACTGTTATTTGTTGGCCGCACTAAACACATAGTTTCCAACTAATCGATTTGTACAACCAATTCTGGTGTACAGAAAACTCTCTGAATATCACGCAGCAGAGCAAGAATGTTGCTGAAGTGACCTAACGACCTTTTGCCGCCATAGGTATCAGATTATTGCAGCGAACAATCTCTTAACCAAAACTCACGCACGGAGGCTTTTACAATATGAATATTCTTGTGCAATGAATTACCTACATGAAAAAGTACTGACGGTACCCTTTGCGGAACTATGAATAGCAGTTCCTCACACAGATTCTATGGAAATAGAAGAAAAGCATCAGAATAGCATTTCTTCGTTCTGGCAGCAAAATATAACTTGATGCAGGTGCCGGGATTTGGACCCGGGTTGAAAGCTTGGAGGGCTCTCGTGCTAGACCAGACTACACTACACCTGCTGGAAACCTTCATTGCGTTGGCATATTTATTTTTGTCCATCAGTTATTGAAGAATATTTCCTGCGTGGAAGAATATACCTTTCCATGCGTTGTCATATATATCTGAAGATAATCTGTTGTTCCAAACGATTGCTGGGTCACGTTGAAATACAGGTATCCATTGTTATAATTCGATTTCAGTAAAGTGTAAGATCCGGAGTTGATTTTAAGGGAAACATTTGATGCTGATATCGCATATTCATAACTGAACGCAGCCCTTATGCTGTATGAGTGTGCGCTTGATACTATTGTCAAGATATACGCGCCATTGCTTGATGCCATGGAATTCCAAGTATTTCCATTCTGCTGCTGAAGTGATACATTAGGGGTGCTAATTACATTGAGGGGTGGATTCAGGGCTATTATCCAGAAAACCACCCATGTCAGAAGAAATGTTGCGAACAGGAAGAATTTCTGTCCCGTCCTCTTCGGAATGTGTATTCTCAACGCTTGAAGCAACTTGAAAAAGAACAATAAAGCAAAGATAAACAGAACAGTTGCAAGATACCAGTAACCAACAATTTCCATGTAACCGGAAGCGAGTCCAAGAACCGCTGCCATTGCAACTACCATCAATGTGGATTTTGCCCTGTTCCGCTCATCAATGAGGAACTCCTTCTCATTGAATTCGGGCTCCACAAATATAGGTTCCTTTACTTCCTTTCCCTTTACCACTTCGCCTTTATCATGATAATGTTAATGAATTTAACGCGGTCAAAGGATCCTTTGCCTTTGTAATCCCGGAAGATATGAGGATCCCTTCAGCCCCCTGCTCAAGTGATTTTTCCACATCTTCCCTTGTTTTCACTCCAGCCCCAACAAAAAGGGTAGCACCGTTCCGCCGGCATATCTTTACGCCTTCCATTATGATATCCGGTTTTGAGGTTGACACAGAAATGTCTCCGCCAATGAGTTCCGGGGGTTCATATGCAATAACATTGGCCCCATTTGAAGAGAATACTTCAATTTCCCTGAGGCTCTCGCAACACACCACGAGGCCAAAATCCAGTTTTTTTGCCTTTTTAACTGTTTCAAAAATGACTTCTCTTTCAATTCTGCGCTCAGAATGATTGAGAAGTGAACTTTTAATGCCCATTGAAATCAGCGATTCCATGGGTACGGATCCAGTAAATGGTCCATATGGATTGAGATCGACGTGCTGCCCCATGACATTTTCTCCAAATGATTTTGAAAGCGATTGGATGTTAAAAGCAGGAACGGCAAACGCGATCTGAAAATGATCCGATCTGGTTTTCAGTAATGGTGATATGAAACTTATGGGATCTTTTAAAACATTCTCATATACCTTCACATTTACTATGAATTGACGCATTAAACTATGAGCGCATAGTGCAATTTAATTTTTCCCTAATAAAAACGACTCCATGGAATCGCTAAAGGGTGAAGGAGGGTATGCTATCAATCAATATGACAAATCACTTTGTGGGAGAGGTTTGGTTTTAAACGAGGGGATTGCCCATTTTTCTGGATGCTGGTAATCAGGAATCATGTGCCTGCTCGATATAACTTGCTGTTCCTTTCCTCTTCACAGCCGTGGCATAGAGGATTATGAGCAGCGCGAGAATAATTGTCCCAACAAGGGTAATTACGTCATATGAGAAGGCAAGAGGCCCACTGTTTGTAATGCTATCCACATTCAGTTTTCCACCCAGGGCAGTCGGGTACACCATGAAACTCATGGAGAATATGTCAACGGATGCCAGAAAAATGAATGCGATCTTGTTGGAAATAATCCTGCCTGTGGATTCCCAGAAGAACAGAAGAGGCAGGGCAATTGTAAGGACATCTGGAATTGCCACCAGGAAAGACAGGGAATAATCCTTGAAAAGGACAAACGAAACGTTTGATATGATAACCCCTAGAACAACAAACAAAATGGATGCTGTCTTAAGGTCCCTGTCATTGTAGAAGATAGGTGCAAGACCAATGAGAATAACCAGGGCACCAACCATGAACAGTATTCCCGAGGCAGAGGAGGACCAGTCGCTCAAGCTGAAGGTCAGGTTTGACAGGTTTATCCCATTCCCCTCGATAACGGAAGCCAATACAACGAGGGCAATCAAGCCAATCAGCAGCGTTGAGAGAGCGTAGCCGGAGAAGAGTTTCCTCGAGTCCATCCATCCCTTCTTGTTGAAGAATTCTGCAAACGAAATGGTGGCATTTCTCAGGACAAATACGATGAGGAATGTCATCAGAGCTGTAGAAAAAATACTTGCGAGAGGGATAAGAAGAGCGGGATAAGCGAAATCTGACGTCACAACCCAGAACGCCGCGAATGTTCCGGTCACTTCCCATACCGGAACGATGTAAGGGAGTACAGCATTTCTGTACCTGTTCCAGTTCAGGAGGAGAAGAACGCTCCCCATTATTTCCGTGAATACCAGGACGACGAACACGGAGAATATGGCAAACGTGGAGTAGAAGTAGAAGTTAATAAGCAACACCCTCTTGGTTGGGTTTTGACTCTCGATGAATGCCAGAGATGTTGTATATCCTGAAAAAGAAGTAGAAAGTAAGAGGAACAAGTACCAGATAGAAAGCGACTATCAGGTATCCGGGAATCAGGAGGCCCGTAGAATAGTTTGCAGCTTTGCTGACCTTCATCACCTGGTATATGATCCAGGGCTGCCGACCCACTTCATCCGTAACCCACCCGAGTTCATACACAATCAGTGAGAAAGCCCCTGCCAGAATTTGGGCATACAGAATAAAACGGTATCTGAGGAAATCTTTCCTCAACACAAAGGAAAGAAAGACGATGAAGAGGAACACGCCAAGAATCAGGCCTCCAGCGACCATCACATCAAAGGTTGTGTGCACCAGGAGTGGTGGCCATGTGCTCTGAGGATACTGTGTGAGTCCGGGCAATACAGTCTTGCCAGTTTCTATAGTTGCCAGAAGGGATTGCAGGCCAGGGATCTGCAGACCATAAACAAAGTTTCCGTTCTGAAGTCCACCAAAGAGCCTTTCCGGCATATTCGAACCGGAATTGTAGTTCAGATCAAAAGCTGCATACTTTAATGGCTGGTTTACCAGAACATCTGCCATTTCGTTTGTACCCGTTAGGCCTGCCAGAACGATTCCCACGATTGAGGTTACACTGGTTATCCTGACGATTATTCTGTCCAGAATTCTTTCACCACTGTCGGTATCCTTCAGGTACTTGTATGCAAAGAATGCACCCATCATCATGGCTCCGGTGAATATGGTCGTCACAAGCACATGCATGACCTGCGCAAAGGTTGAAGGGGTCAGAAATGGCGCCCATGGACTTACTCCCGTGATCGATGGAAAATCTGCAGTGTTGAAGCCGTTGGGAGTGTTCATCCAGGAGTTGACCATTGTGATGAAAACAGCCGAAACAAGCGTTCCAGATAGAACAACAAATGAAAGCACAAAATCCGTGTACTTCCACTTGAAAACACCTTCAAAGTATACGTACAGCACCAGGGCGATGGTCTCAAGAAAGAAGGCAAAAACCTCAGCATAAAAGAGGTTGATGACCCCCGTCATTGAAACCACCGTCATGAATCCCGGAAACAGGCCGACCAATTCCATGGCCATCACTATTCCACTGGCTGTTCCGATACCAAAAAAGATTACGAAAACCCGTTTCAACCGGTGGATCAGATCTGCATACGCTGAATTGTTCCTCCTGAGCTTGAGCCCCTCAAGAATGGTCAGAAGGAGTATGATTGAGATGCTCATTGTGACCAGTATAATATGGGAACCGACGGTGAACGCAAAGAGAAACCTATCAAACTCCGCCATGGACATGTTCAGACCTGGCCTCCGCGTTGTGGAAAATCGTTCGAAGATCGACGAACCCTAGCCAGAGAAGGAAGATGCCGATAAATTCAGCTATGTAAAGAATGGATGGGAAGTTGGCGATATACAGGGTTCCCGCAATACTTACCACTATGATACCGGCAGTTATGTTCAGGAATCTTGCCTGTCCTGTCCTCCTATAAGATATGAGAGACATTGCAAACAGAATCACAGCAGCAGGAAACGTGACCAATGAGGAGCCGATTATTACAGGAACGGGAAGTGAACCGTAGACCACTCCACCGGAAAGAATGTTACCTATGCTGGTTTCAGTCAGTGAAAGTAACAGAATCACGACTGTTGAAATATTGTAAATACCATAAGCAATTTTGACCCTGTTGTTCTGGGTAAGCTCCACAGATCCAATAGCAAGCAAAGCCACAAGGGCGGCAACAGCAAAGAGATAGCTCTTTATCAGTATTTCATTATACAAGCCGGCTGCAAAGGCTAACTCCAGGGCAACACTGATAGTAAAGCCCCACATTCCAGCAGACCAGAAAAAGAGGCTCCACGCCTTCTTTCTTAGGTAGTGCACTGTCATAAGAATCGACAGTCCCAGACTGAGTATCAGAATAAACAAAGTGGAAAGCACAACTTCAGTGAAGATTTAAGTCACCCGCAGATTATTTAGAAAGAATTTATATATATACATAATGCAGAACATGTAAGCTTTCAGCAGCGTGAAGCCATCCCGGAATAGGCATGAATTGGATTTTCCTCCTCTTTCTCTTCGGTTCAAATAAGGTATACCTTGAAGAAGGTCTCATGCATCATTCAATGATCCTGATCCACCTGATACTTTCATGTACGTTACGAATGGTCTTATAGCTCTCTTAGCCCTGTTATTCGTGGAATCCACAGACCTGTCTATCGCAAATCGGAAGATATCGTTTCTTTTTCTTCTGAGGTGCCCCCTGACGAAAACGGCGCATTTATTTGATTCGTACGGTATATCGATCTGCAGGAATCTTCACCCACTTGCGACAAAGAGAATAACAGACGGTGCACGCAGAGATAGTTCAATTGATCTGGAAATAAGAATCCCATCTTTAGGAACCCCTGCCTGAATGCTAAATATTAAGGCAATCCTTTAATAACTTATCAATAGTTTAAAGAAAGTGTTTGAAGCACTATTAAAGCCAAAAACTATTGCAGTAGTAGGCGCAAGCGAAAACCCGATGAAGATTGGCTACGCCATAATGAAGAACCTTATTGAAGGCGGTTATGATGGAGAAATATTCCCCATTAACAGCAATTCTTCTATGATACTCGGACTGAAGGCGTATTCAACCATAGTGGAAATAGGAAAGAAAGTTGATTTATGCGTGATCGCTGTTCCTGCATCATCTTCAATTAAAGCGGTGAGAGATTTAGTAGATCTTGGCGTATCACACATTGTTCTTATACCGGGTGGATTCTCTGAAACAGGCCCTGCGGGAAAGGAGCTGGAGAAAAAGGTCATGGAAATCGTAAAGGGAACGGAAACTAGAATCATAGGGCCAAACACCGTCGGAGTTTATTTTCCATACGCGAAGGTCAATACAGCGCTCACTCCTCCGGACAGGGTTTCATTCCCCGGTGCAGGCGATATAGCGTTTATATCTCAGAGTGGAGCACTTGGTTTACTGACAATGGATTCAATTTCTGAATTTGGGATTGGAATATCTGCCTTCATAAATCTGGGAAACAGGATTGATCTGGATGAGATTGAACTGATGGAGCACTTTAACTCCGATCCTAATACAGGAAGCATAGCGATCTACATTGAAAGCGTGGACAATGGAAAATTATTCTATGAGACATTGAAAAGAGTAAATCGAGCAAAGCCTGTTGTAGTTTTAAAGTCGGGGCGTACCAAATCCTCAGCAAAAGCAGCTTCCCTGCATACAGGATCAATGGCACTGGATGACAGGATATTTGACGGAATGCTGAGGCAGGCTGGTGCAACAAGGGCATTCAACGAGGTGGAACTTATTGATTATTCCAAGGTATTATCTTATTCGCCTCAGCTCAAAGGAAAGAACATTGCAATTGTTACAACCGCAGGGGGCGTCGGAGTTATAACTGCTGATTATGTTTCAGCAACTGATCATGGAATAGGCATGAATCTGGCTGTGCTAAAGGAAGAAACAAAGCGAAGAATTAGAGATTCAATAATAGCATTTGGTTCAGCTGAGAATCCGGTGGATCTGACTGCAGATGGTTCTCCGGATTCATACGGATTGGTTCTCTCAGCTCTACTGGATGATGAAAATGTTGATGGAATCATAGCCTATGCACTCCCTCAAACACCGAAGATGAATCTGGGAATAGCAGACATAATAGCAAAATACTCAGAATCCGGGAAACCAATCGTTGTTGGGGTAATAGGATCCATGCTGGGAACGGAACTAATAAAGGAATTTGAGAATAAGAAGATTCCCGCTTATCCTTCCATAGAAAGAACTGTTCTATCCATTAAGGCGCTTTACAACTATTCAAAATACATGGAGGAAAGGAATAATGATTGATTCTGATGAAACAATAGAGAGATTGAGAAGAGAACCACAGACTGAATTTACGCTCAAGCGGGCATTGCAGGAAATGGGCATAAATGTTCCAAGGGGCGTTCTTCTAAAGGAGCCTCCCGAAAGCATAAACATACCTTTTCCGGTAGCGCTGAAAGTTTCAGATGAGAATGTGCTTCACAAAACTGAATTGGGAGGCGTCAAAATTGGCATAGAAAGCGCCGGAGTGCTGAGGAATGAGATAAACAAGATGAAGGAGAAATTTCCGGACTCATCTTTCCTGGTAGAGGAAATGATTCAGGGCGGCATAGAAATAATTGTAGGTTTATCGAGAAATCCAGTATTTGGGCTTTCCATCATGCTTGGCATGGGAGGAACAATGACAGAAATTTATAATGATGTTACCTTCAGGCTTATTCCAGTTATAGCACAGGATTGCAGTGACATGATCGATGAAGTATCAGTCGGAAGATTCACGGGTAACGGTTTCAGGGGGAAATTTATTGACAGGAAAATACTGATAGAATTCCTGTTAAAAATATCAGAATTGGGTTCCAAAGGAACAGATTTCATTGACCAGCTTGACCTTAACCCGGTTAAGATAGATGGCGATAAACTGTTCGTTCTGGATGCAAAAATTATCAAGTATATTATGGACTCAGGGGGCAATGAATAGGCAAGATGTAAATCGCCGTATGAAAGCAATCCAATGGACATAACCTTCACTCGAACCCATTCATTTTAAAAGGCCACAATTAGGAGAATTCTTTAGCCTCTACAATCTATTGGCACAGAATCAATTCGACATTTCTTTTATAAGGAGTTCTCAAATCCAAACAAGGTTGACAAATTCTCCATCGTGATAAATAGACGGGAAAAAAATCAGATGTATAGGAAGAAATCTTGTGCCACATTAAAGCAGTGAAATCGCACGTTCAAAAACTGGAGCTAGGTTATTTATACTCTCTTCCATTTAAAATAATGGTTTATAATGGTACCAAAAAAAATAAGATTCGGAGCGCAGAAGCTAACGCAAGATGGTAAATCGAATTTAAAAATGTCCCGAGTCCTTGCAATAGCAGTTGCAGTATTCATGTTAGTGATTGTCATGATGCCTGCAGGTTCATCGGCACACACTCCATCCAAGAACTTTCAGAACCAGATGTCTCCAGCGGTGGTTCAGGATTATAATGTAACCTTCGTTGAAAAGGGGCTTCCAAGTGGGACAACATGGATAGCGGATATGATCAATGTGAGTTCCTACAGTGTCTATAGTAACGGGACTACCACATACAAAAATGTTGTTTCTTTGCCAAATGGGAGTTATGCTGTTGAAGTAAGGGATGATACTGTAAATTACATTGCTGATGAGATATCCAATACAAGTTACAGTGCTTATCTGCATGCCCTGCTTATATCGGTGGATGGCAAAGCGTTAACAGTAAATGTAGCATTTGCCAAGGCATATCAAGTAAACTTCACTGAATCGGGGCTTCCGCTTGGTAATTCAAATTCGTGGACCATTTCAGGGAAAAACATTACTAAAGGTTCTACCAACACATTCTATCAAAATACAAACCACACTGGCATGGATATCCCATTGGTAAACGGAACATATCAATACAACGTGGAAGCTAGTGTGGATGGATACTATGCAACATCCTCTTCTGGAAATTTCACAGTTTCTGGGGCAAGCGAACATATTGCCAACATAGTATTTTCCAATCATAAATATAATGTCACATTCTATGAAAACGGCATTCCAAACGGGACACCATGGTCAGTTACATTTAACGGTCATTCCAGTAGTTCCAAAACCTCCACAATAACTTTCTCTGCTGCACCTGGAACATATTCATATACGATAGGATTGGCAAGCATATACCAGGCACAACCCGATAACGGCACGATTACCGTGAGTTCCAATACAAGCGTTCCCATAACTTTTTCCAAATTACCATCTTCCCCTGGCAACGAAAAGATATTTGCTTCCTTATTCCCGGTAGGTTCCTATGCGGATTATGTTCAAATAGGAACGGGAGAAGATAACGTTACTTATTTGGGTAATGGTACTACTGAATCAATGCCATTAATGAGTACTTTATATTTCAACTATTCAGTCAACGCAATCAGCAACTATGTAATCAATCTCTCATATACTGAAACTATAATATCCAGCAATGGAACAAAAACAACAAGTACCTCTTACATGGTGACACCTACTGCCGATATTTACAGCTGGGCAGGGTATACGCCATTCGCTAATCAGAAAACGCCTGCATTGCTATTTGTAAACACATCTGATCCCGCCTCCTCATATCTGCCAAATTCTGTATATCACTCCGTAAGAACGACAACGATTTCGTTATTAGGAAATAGTTACAGTGCTTTCAATATTCTCGGTAAGATGAAGACATCAAGCAATGGAACGTGGAACATATCTTATAACGTGAATTATGCCCAGAGCAATGGTATGGCATTAATGGGCGATTTATACTTTAATGGCAACGAAACTACGACCCAATATAAAGTAGCCGGGAATGCTGAGCTTAATGTATCCTTGCTCTCAACAAACGTGGCCTCGCTCAATGCCTCAGTTAACACAACCACGTATCAAGTCACATTCACCGAAGCTGGCCTTCCAGCAGGAACCTCATGGTATGTGAATCTCAGTAATGGGATTGATTCAGGAGCAATCACAGGAGCATCGTATAGC
>JAJZXT010000079.1 GCA_021806355.1 Thermoplasmata archaeon | reverse complement strand
CTCTATCCCTTCTTGAGAAGGAAGGGATAAAGCAAGTGAAGTGGTTGAAGCAGGAAGCCCACGTTCTTTAGACGTGGGAGGATGTCACCTGATGATGAGGCAGCAGCATGGGAAACTGCAATAGGAGAATCCAGAAGCGGTACAAAAGAAAGAATGTAGCCAACGGAGGCAAAAATATCATAAACTGCCGATTTTAGCTACCATTTCTTGCAAGATAAACACGCGAGATCCATTAGCTTCGCTATCACACTCAATTTAGGTTCAAAAGCTCAAAGGTTAAAACGCTTTGGAATATTCATGTAACATGAATATTTCAGAACTTCTAGGATCGGATGTAACCGTATGGTTGCTAGGGCAGGCTCAGGAAAACCTGATTCCCGGCCCTAAATTTGATGGAGTGCTTGTCGGCGTGGATTCAGGTGCATATATTTTTTCTGTTGATTCGGGGAAGGAATTCATAATCCTGCCAATGGGATTCTGCAGAATCCACGTTCACAAGAAATGAATTGGCAGCCTTTCCGTGTTTATGAATCTAAAATACATGAGAAGCACTTTGTCAAAGCCGGAGGAAGCACCCATGGGTGGAGAGCCTTTCACACCTTCATGGGCTCTATGAGAGACATAAGCATCAGCATGATCTCACCTCTCTTTTGATCGGGAACTATGACGTTGAACCTTGCCCTAAGAATGAGGATGTAGGTGTTCATTGTTGTCTCATCGACATATGACACAAATTCACCTGAATAATCTTTCATTGAAGCAGTTCTCTTCTCAATTTCGCCTGCTATTGATTCATAAGGAATGTACTTTGGAATCTCGTATCTGGCCTGAACGGTTATCCCGGGTTTTCTGAGAATAATGGCGCTCTGTATGACAATGGCATTTGGTATCCGGACAATGTCTCCGGAACTCAATTTCAATGTGGTGTAGTTGATGGTGAGGTTAGTAACCTGCCCTCCAAAACCCGTTGCCTCAATCCTGTCCACTGAGAAGAATTTGGGAAATACCACTGGATATGCACCGCCATATTGCCAGGTATTGATGAAAACATAATCACCTATCCTGAAAGGCCTCACCACTGTAAGGAGTATGCCTGCAAACTGGTTTGCAAGAACAGATTGTGAGGCTAAGCCAAGTACCACCGATATGATTGAACCTCCAAGGATAAGCGAAGACACGTTGATCCCCAGCGATGCCAGAACAACAACTCCCAGGATGAAATAGCCAATGATGCCGACAATAAACATTATTGGGTGAGCCCTCGACGGGGACATATACCGATGAATATATCTTCCTACTACGGTAAGAACTATCTTCAGTATAACATAAACAATTAACGCTATAAAAAATACATTAATGTATTTGGAAAAATTGGGAGGTATTATGGGAAACACAACAGTGATTACATATATCAGGATAAAAAGTGAAATCATCAGGCTGATCATGCCTAACATGGCACCTGTTACATGTTTGTTATTTCTCTCATCCATTATGTCTAATCGCTTTTACATTTATAAACCATCTATTATTTGAACTGAATTCGAAATATATTTCAATCGTGGCAAATCTTAAATTAAAACGGATTATAGGGGTAAGGTTCACATTATGGCAAGGAAAAATTCATCAGGGAGTATTCTGTCCCAGGTTCAGTATTCAACCAACATTCTGGAAACAATTGGCCACACACCATTGGTTCTCCTTTCAAGGATAGGAGCAGGAATGAGACCGAAAATCCTGCTTAAAATGGAAGGATTTAATCCGGGCGGTTCAGTAAAGGACAGGATTGGCGTTACCATGCTCACCGATGCCGAAAAGAAGGGATATATAAACAAGGGAGATTTGATAGTGGAACCCACATCAGGAAACACTGGCATTGGGTTGGCCATGGCATGCAAGGTCCTTGGATTTAACCTGGTTGTTACCATGCCTGACAAGGTGAGCGAAGAGAAGAGATCCATACTGAGGGCTTATGGTGCTGAGGTAGTTGTTTGTCCCGATGAAGCTCCAGCAGGCAGTGAAAACCACTATATGACCGTCGCAAAGAAGATTGCGAAGGAGAGGAAGGCATATCTTCCCAACCAGTATTATAACCAGTCAAATCCCAGGGCACACTACAAGGGAACCGGACCGGAGATATGGGAACAGACGAGGGGGAAGGTTACCCATGTTGTTGGGGGAATAGGAACCGGCGGCACCCTCTCTGGTCTGGGAAAATTCCTGAAGGAGCAGAACAGGAAGATTAAGATAATAGCGGTTGAACCTGAAGGCTCAATATACAAGGAATTGAAGGCAGGCATGAGGGATTATTCCTATACGGGATATCTCACAGAGGGGATAGGAGAGGACTTCCTTCCCGGTACGGCAAACATGGAAGTGATTGATGACGTCATAAAGATATCCGACAAGGATGCATACCAGATGGCAAGAAGGCTGGCCAATGAGGAAGGGATACTGGCCGGCAGTTCTTCAGGTTCAGCAGTTGCAGGGGCAATTGAGCTTTCGAAGATGCTCACCGAAGAGAGCCTTATCGTGGTCATAATGCCTGACAGGGGAGAAAGATACGCCTCAAAGGTATTTAATGACGAATGGATGAAGGAAAAGGGATTGCTTTGAGTTCAAAAAAAGGTGAAGAACCGGGTTTTACGACAAGGGCAATACACGATGGGCAGCAGGCGGAAGAACATACCGGTGCGGTCAGCATTCCCATATTCCTGACAAGCACGTATAAACAGGTTTCACCGGGTACCACAAAGGGTTATGACTATTCAAGAACGGATAATCCCACAAGAGAAGCCCTTGAAAAATCACTAGCTTCAATCGAGGGCGCAAAACATGGCCTTGCATTCTCATCCGGCATGGCAGCCATAACGGCGGTTTCATTGCTTCTCAGGTCAGGTTCAAAGGTCTTATCGTCAGATGACGTCTATGGAGGGACATACCGCCTGTTTAACATGATCCTGAATAATTTTGGCGTTGCAATCAACATGGTTGATTTTTCGGATGTTGAGGCAATAGAAAAGGAAATGTCAGGGAACAAGTATGACATGATCCTCATCGAATCGCCTACAAATCCTCTCCTTAAGGTATATGACATTGCAGAAATATCTGCGCTTGCAAGAAAACACCACGCACTGCTAGTGGTCGATAACACATTCATGAGCCCTTATCTTCAAAACCCGATCAAGTTCGGTGCGGATATTGTTGTCCACAGCACGACCAAGTACATAGGAGGGCATTCAGACGTCATTGGCGGGGCGATAATGCTGAACGACGATTCCATTTACAATCGATTGAAATTTATCCAGAATTCGACCGGGGCAGTACCATCACCCTTTGACGCATGGCTTACCCTGAGGGGGATAAAGACTCTTTCACTGAGGATGCGGGCACATTGTGATAATGCAATGGAAATATTCAGGTACCTGGCGGAAAAGAAGGAGAAAGGATTTGTCGACAGGATCTATTTTCCCGGGAATCCCGGAACCAAATATAACAAGATTCAGGTGAAGCAGGCAAAGGGGTACGGCGGAATGATAAGCTTCTCCCTCAACTCTCCAAAGGCAAAGGAATTCGCGGAAGCCCTCGACCTCTTCACACTTGGGGAAAGCCTTGGTGGAGTGGAATCACTCGTAGAAATACCTGCACTGATGACTCACCAGATCATTCCCAGAAAGGAAAGGGAAGCAAGGGGCATAACTGACGGCCTGATCCGGCTAAGCGTGGGAATAGAAGAAATAAACGATTTGATTAACGATCTCGAAAAAGGATTTAAAAAGGTTTTTGGCTGATCACGGGGTGATCAGCGAAGACAAAAATATCAGGAACCCTACCACTGCAAATATTTCAACGTCCTGGATGGAAAAGGACATGAATCTATATGCAAGCCCTCCAAGTTCTATTATAAATAATCCAAGGAAGAATAGCGGATATCTGTAACCAGGTTTCATTACGTGTTTCATTTTTATCACCACTTGAAGCTGAGCAGTATCGGGTTGCTCAAACCCGCTGACACTCCCCTGATAAACAGATCAACGAGGAAGAAGGAGGCAAGGCTGATCCAGGCGAATGTTTCATGATGCCTGTTTGCATGCGATATCCTTTCAAAGAATCCTCTCCTGAAGCTCTTCTTGTTTACCGGGCAGCTGTAGCAATCAACGTTGCCTCCGGTTGCGTGCCTGAAAAAGTGGCACGAGAAAGTGTAAAGGGTAACCCAGAGAGTGTTCAGAACAAGCAGCAAAGCGCCAAGTGAAAGTGTGAATTGCCCAGCCCTGTAGGTGAATGCAACATAGAGGTCGTAATAAAAGAATGGCAGGATTGCAACGGCAGTATACCAGAAGTACCTGTGGTAGTTCTCCAGCCTGAATAGCCTTGTTTCTCCAGTGTATTTTCTTCCCTTGAATTCCTTCCTAAGATTGGTGTTGCAGGCGTTGGGGTGATTGAACAGGTGCCTGTGGTAATCTTTCCTGTATGCATAGCAGGTGGCCCTGAATCCTGCAACGAGGGGAAGAACAAGGATAGTTGGTGAATAGAAAGGATCCGTCAGTCCCTGTACCACCGGGACCTGATAGTTCATCATCAGGTAAACGGCGATAAGAGCAAGCATTATGAATGACCAGAATCTCCAGTTCGCTTCAGTCAACTCTACCGGTATCAGGGGCTTTCTCAATTCATTTGCATTAGCTGTTTTTGTAGCGTTTTCAACCATTATTTTACCACCTTTTCCTTTCTGCTTTTTCTTCTCTTGATCAACATGGCAATAGGATCGTATTTGAGGTCTGCGGCTCTTTCCTTTTCCTGTATGATCGCATTATCCGTGATATGTATATGCTCCGGGCAGACGTCCTGGCAGCACTTTGTTATGTTGCAGAACCCAATTCCACCTTCATCATCCAGAAATTCTGACCTGTCAAGCGCATCAAGGGGGTGCATGTCCATGGATGCTGCCTTTACCATATGCCTTGGGCCAAAGTAGTTTGTGGTGTGTTCCCTTACCACGTGGCACACATCCTGGCACAGGAAGCACTCAATGCATTTCTTGAATTCCTTGGACCGCTCAACATCGCCTGGATGTATCCTCCAGGGTTTCTCCATTCCCTCCATAGGCGTGAATTTTGGAATCTTCCTGAGAATAGACCAGTTAACGGAAATGTCGGTAACCAGGTCCTTGATGTTTGGATAAGCTCCCATGGGTGCAACAGAAATGTTGTTTCCGATTGAATCAACCCTGGTTTTGCACATAAGGGAAGGCTTGTTGTTAATTTCTGCAGAGCATGATCCGCATTTGGCAGCCTTGCAGTTCCATCTTATTGCGAGCGTGGGATCAATTTTCTCCTGAACATACCTAACCGCATCAAGCACAACCATTCCATCAACATAGGGAACCTTGTATTCCACAAATTTGCCCGTGCTCTCTTCTTCAGGATTGTACCTATATATTTTCAGATTGATATCTGTCATCAGTATTCCTCCGGTTTTGCATATTTTTTGTATTCCGCTGGCATTTCCTGGACAGGGACAACATTAAATGTCATTCCTTTGTCACTCTTGCTGATTTCAATGTTCTTCAGCCAGTTCTTGTCTTTCTTGGGAAAATCAATTCTGGCGTGTGCCCCCCTGCTCTCTTCCCTCATAATGGCAGCTCTCGTGATTGCCTCTGCCGCGATGAGCATGTTTCCCAGTTCAAGGCACCCGAGAAGTCCGTGGTTGTATCTTACGGATCCGAGCGTCCCGACTTCCCTGTATTCCTGCTTCAATTGCTCTATGATGGTTATAGCTTTTTCAAGTTCTTCCCTTGTCCTGACTATTCCCACATGATCACTCATTGCGGAAGTAAGCCTGTCAATGAATTCGTATGGATTCTTTCCGTCCTTCTTCAGGAAACTCCTGATTCTCGCTATTTCAGATTCGATTGCCTTTTTGTCTGCCCCTGTTTCATTTGCCTTCTTTGCATATGCCACAGCGCCTTCACCTGCCCTCCTTCCAAAGACAAGGATATCCGCAAGCGAGTTTCCCCCAAGCCTGTTAGCCCCATGAAGCCCTGACGCAACCTCTCCGGCAGCAAAAAGACCCTCAAGCGAACTATGGCCGGTTTCCGCATCCACTCTTATTCCGCCCATCTGGTAATGGACTGTTGGGGCAACCTCCATCTTCTCCTTTGTTATGTCCACGCCGGCAAATTCCATGAATTGCATGTACATTGCTGGAAGTTTATGCTTGATATAATCGGCACCCTTGCTGGTAATATCCAGGTAAACCCCGCCGTGTTCTGTGCCACGGCCCTCCTGTATCTCTTTATAATTTGCCCTCGCGACGACATCTCTTGCATCAAGTTCCTTCTTCTGTGGGGAATATCTCAGCATGTATCTTTCTCCCTTGCTGTTCAGGAGGATTCCGCCTTCTCCCCTGACCGCCTCTGTTATGAGCAGGCCCTTTACTCCGGGCGGATAAACCATTCCCGTCGGGTGAAACTGTATCATCTCCATATCTTTCAGGACAGCTCCTGCCTCATATGCAAGTCCCAATCCATCTCCGGTTGATTCCCATGAATTTGATGTGACTTTGTATACTCGTCCGCATCCGCCCGTGGCAATTATTACGGATTTTGCCTCAAAGTAGTGGAACTCTCCGGTATTCATCTTTATGCCGATTGCCCCGCATGCCTTCCCGTCTTTCACCACTACCTTTGTTATGTACATTTCATCAAAAAATTTGATATCTCTGTGAAGAACCTGGTCTTCCAGTGTCTTTATTATTTCAAGGCCGGTCCTGTCACCGACATGGCACAGCCTTCTGTATGTGTGTGCGCCGAATGCCCTCTGAAGTATTCTTCCATCGGGAGTCCTGTCAAATAAGGCTCCATAGTCCTCCAGCTCAAAAACTCTGTCGGGTGCCTCTTTGGCACATATCTCAGCCATTTTCCAGTTTGAAATATAAACGCCTTCCTCTATGATATCACCATAATGAACCGTCCAGTTGTCCTGGGGATCAACATTTCCCAAGGCTGCCGCAATTCCTCCTTCAGCCATAACCGTGTGTGCCTTTCCGAGAAGTGATTTTGACACCATCACAACGTCGAGCCCTGCATCCTTCACGGCGATAGAGGCTCTCATTCCAGCCCCTCCCGCACCAATAACCAGAACATCAGTTTTTACTACCTTGAAAGATTCTTCCATAACATTCACCAAATATTACAATGGGTTTTATGAGGGTATTCTGTCATGCAATTAAATCTTTTTAACCGTTTTTATACTGTGTTTCCCTTGGTTTTTTGTTAACAAAACAGTATATATTCTTTGCCCATTTCTGACAGGAAATAAGAATTCGTGAGATTTTTCCTGTTTTCATGGAATATCACGTATGGCACGATGTGGATGAAATCAGGAGCAGGCACAGTGTTGAGAGACCATCTGCATGAATAGATCACTTAATTATGTGATGTGCATTGCAGAGGAGAATGGGACAATTCATTGAAAAAAATGCGAGAAGGAGCGCCAAATTCTTTATTGTTGGAGGGCTCAGTTTCGTTATATCCGAGGCTTTGCTGGTTCTTTTCATTTATTTTACATCGTATGAATATATTGTTGAGGTGGAGGTGCTTGCAACAGCTACGGCCGTGGCATTCGGCTTTTACCTTAATGAAATATGGACGGCTAGCGGCCATGGTTGGCATGGCGGCGGAAAAAGAGGATTCCTATCAAGGCTGGCCAAATTTGAATTCATCAGTATTTTAGGATCAGCCGAATCTGTCCTGCTCCAGCTTTTCCTTCTGTATAGGTTTAATTTAACGCCATTGATCGGAAATGTCCTTGGTTCCACAATTGCTGCACCAATCAACTATGCCGTAAGCATGCTGATCGTGTGGAAAATAAACCCACTCAAGGAATAAATCACGAATCAGGATAATGGTAATTTGTATTCATGAACTCAAAGAGAATCTCATCCTGATAACCTGCATCAGGTGCATAGGAGTGCTTGGTGTATTTGCCAATTATATTAAATCCATTATTCTCAAGAACCTTCTTTGATGCAATGTTGCTATCAAACACGCTGGCAATAAGCTTTCTCAGGTTCAAGACATTGAATGAATAATCCATCAACAGCTTCAGGGCTTCAGTAGCAAACCCGTTTCCCCAGAAAGTTTTTCCGTACATGTAGCCGACGGTTGCAAATCCGTTCTTGAAGTCTATATTATGTAGGCCAATCAAGCCCAGCAACTGGTCGGTTTCCAGGTTTATCACTGGGAATACCCTGTTTCTATTTGCGTCCCTGCACAGGTTGTCATACCATTCATATTCCCCGCTGAGGTACCAAATACTGCTGGGGTTTCTCAAAAACCTGTTCACATCTGGATCGTTAATCATGGCATAAATCTCAGGAATATTTTCCCTTTCCATTACTGCCAATCCAATTCTCTCACTCTTCTTGATGAATATCCTCATCTCCCCATCCTCAACAGCATCTCAAAAATCAATGAGAAATCTACATAATAAATTTCTGGTTCCCCTTTGTAGAAATACTTTCAGATGGGTTATTTTCCGTTAATAAACAGGTAAACAGAAAACGCTTCGGGAATTCGCAAGTTATCAAGGCTGATCTCATATGGGAAAAATGACCGAATAACATTCAAAAATGACACTGGAAGAGCATATCAATTTTTTTATGGTGTATCAAATCAAATATACCCTTATGCTATATAGGTTGCATGGCTAGCAGAATTAAAGTCGTCAATGATCCGGGAGAATTAGTTTCCATATTCCATGCAGCAGATTCAGAGGTCAAGAGGAAATTGTTGCTTGATCTTTCCATGAGCTGGATCACAATGCCAATCATTCAGGAGCGCTATGGCACAGAGGGGAAGAAAGCCCTTCATTACCTTGATAAGATAAAGATGATAGAAAGCCAGTGGATAACTGGTGAAAACGGGCCCGAAAAGGCATACCACACATACTATACAAATGTTCAGATAAATTTAATGGGTACAATGAGCGAGCTTGCGGACATCATCTATGCAACCACAATTTCAGGATCCAAGCTGAATGAATACGAGGAAAAGATAGTTGGCATGATGAAGGACAATGAAGGCGTATTCCTTGGCGATGCTGCTACAAATCTGGATATTTCACAGACACTTTTAAGAGGACTCGTGAAAAGATCCTCCCTTATACAGATCAAAGGCTACAAAATCGAGCGTGTAGATACAGAGTAGGAGCAGATGCCCGAAAACAGGCGTTTAGAAATACTGAGAATAGGGCACAGGCCCGAGAGGGATAAGCGGATAACCACCCATGTTGCACTAACCGCAAGAGCATTCGGTGCTTCCGGGATATATATCGACACAAAGGATCCATCCATAGAGGAAAACATTTCTGCGGTTAGCAGGAATTTTGGTGGATCATTCTTCATCAAGACAGGCGTTAATCCAAAGGAAGTTTATGAAAGGCCAAATTTAGTCAAGATTCACCTGACCATGTATGGAATTCCAATTGGGAAAGTTGTGGAAAAGATAAGGAGCAGCATGCAGCAAAGTGATATGATAATTATAGTAGGGGCAGAGAAGGTGCCTTTCTGGGCATATGAGATAAGCGATTTCAACGTATCAATCACCTCACAGCCCATCAGCGAGGTATCAGCACTTGCAATTCTAATGGATAGAATAATGGATGGAAAGGAACTGGATAATGACATGAAAGGAATGAGAAGGGTTGTGCCAATGGAAAAGGGGAAAAGAGTTGATTATATTCCGGATGGAGAGGAATGCTTTCTCATTCTGCAGAGGAATAATGCAGACCAGAAGTTAATCGATCACGTTATAACTGTCGAGAAACTTGCGACCAGAATCGCTGAAAAATGCAATGCAAACGTGGATCTTGTCAGGGCTGGTGCACTTCTTCACGATATTGGCAGGACAATC
>JAJZXT010000104.1 GCA_021806355.1 Thermoplasmata archaeon | reverse complement strand
ATTCTTCTGTACAACATGTGGATTCTGATGAGTATAGTATCGAGAGTGGAGATAATAGCCGACAACATGAAGGTGTTCATTGCGTCAAAACTGATTGAGGCCAATCCTTTTGTTACCAATCTTGTTCGGTCAAATGGGCATTCCGGAGGTGATTTTTGATCTACTGTAAATGATCTCTCCAATTGATTTTTTGGGCAACCTGACATCTTTTATTAATTTGAATCGAATTACAACCCTGATTAGATTGAGTGAACAAACCATGGGACAGGCATCCGAAATAAATGAGGAAAATGATGTTATTTACATGCAAATATTGTGCTATAAAGTCGAGGAAAAGTATTGGCTGGAAAAAGATAAGATAACAGGCCAATTCAAGGAATTATCCCACCTTCCTAAAAAAATTAAGGGATTAATCCATACAAGGGTATATCGGTCACTTAGGCACGATTCGGATTTCATTATCTGGATGTCGTCAAAAAATCCTGAGAATATCAGGGATGCCATGGAATCGATATATGCTGCAGTTGGATATTCAGGGAAGGCAACCTTCAGCATGCTTTCAATTTATGTCAAATCCCAATATCTGAAAAATGCATCAAACATCGAGAACGATTTGCAAAAGGAAGGATTACGCTATTTTGTCGGGTATCCCATGAGTAAGGCACCTGAATGGTATCTTCTGGATTATGAAACAAGGAAGAAAATAATGGATGAACATATAAGAACGGCAATGTCGCATCCAATGAACCAGGGCATCCGATCGTATACAACATATTCCTTCAGCATCGCCGACCAGGAGTTTGCCGTTTTATATGAGGTTGATTCGCTGTACAGATGGATGAAGGTAGCTGAACGCCTCAGAGAAGTTCAGGCAAGGAAATGGATTGTTAAGGAAGAACCTGTCCTGACAGGCATTATACTGGAATGAGGAGCATTCATACGTATATCATAAGATACTCTGAAATTGGGCTGAAAGGAAAAAAATCCCGAAGGCAGATGGAATCACGGCTTGTAGGAAATGTCAGGAATGCCCTGGAAACCAGGGGACTGAATGCCGACGTCAGGTGTGTTTTCGGAAGGATATACGTTGAATCTGATGAGGCGATAATTGGAGACCTCCTCTCAAGGATTTTTGGCATAAAATCGTATTCCCGTGCAATCAAGAACAGGTGGAACAGCCTTGATGAAATAGTGGACAATGCAGAGAAGATATTTTCTGACCAGGTAAAGGGAAAGACGTTTTCCGTGAGGACACGAAGGATTGGTAATCACGATTTTAAATCCCTTGATGTTTCAAAAGCAATAGCAGACCGTCTTTTTAAATATTCAGGAGGAGTTGATCTCGATAACCCCCAGGTAGAAGTTTACGTTGAGATCAGGGATAACCTCGTGTATTATTTCAACGAAAAATCAAGGGGTCCCGGCGGATTGCCGCTTGCAACAGAAGGAAGATACCTGGCCCTCGTTTCGGGAGGAATAGATTCGCCCGTGGCTGCGTGGATGATGATGAAGCGAGGCTCCCCGGTAGATTTCCTTTTTATTTCAATGGCTGATCCCATCGATACAAGGGAATTCTACAGATCCATAGGCATCCTGCAGAATGACTGGTCTTACGGTTATGGTTCCAATGCCTATGTGTGTGATTTCAGGCCGTTCATAAAAAAAATGATGGACAGGAACGTGATAAAATTCCCTAACGTAACGTTCAAGAAAATAATGTACATGCTGGCCGAGAGGTTGTCCATAGACCATAATTACAACGGAATAATCACTGGCGAATCTTCAGGTCAGGTATCCTCACAGACACCTGAAAACATACGGGAACTAAGTGCAGGGATGTTAATTCCTGTTATAAGGCCTCTAATAGGATTTGACAAGGATGAAATTTCTGATCTCGCAAGAAGGATAGGAACCTTTCCGGTTTCTCCCCTTGGAGAATTTTGTGCCCTATTTGCAGAAACACCAATAACAAGGATCAAGAAAGAAGAATTGAGTGCAGACATGGCAAGCGTTGATTTCCTGGAAGAAATGCTTGCATCAACAACTGTCAAGAGAACGGCAAAGGCAATCAGTGAATTAGCACCCCCAACCAGTGACAATGGACACCTATCAGGAAGTGAAGTGGTCGTTGATCTGCGCAGTCCATTGGAATATAAGTCGTGGCATTATGAAAATTCTATAAACCTGCCCTTGCACAAAGCCATAGAACTGATCGAATCAGAGCAGCATCCTGAAGAAATTGTGTTTTATTGCAATATGGGTCTTCAGAGTGCATACCTGTCATCACTGGCTGCGGATCTTGGAATTAAGTCCAGATATTATTCCACAGAAAAACTGAAAAAAATTAAAGACCATTAGAAAAGATTCCCTGTTAACCTAATTCAAGAAATACCGGAATATTATCCAAACTGCCTTTCCGGGGAATGATCTCTTTCCAGGTTTCTCTTGCTGATCCTCTCAGCCTCATGAATAGCCTTTTCTACAGCATCATCGGCCCCATCTGCCTTTATGAATTTTCCCTCCCATTCCCTCTTCGGATTCAGCTCAAGAGAATCTATGGAAATTACCGGTTTTCCTTCCGATATTGCAAATGACGCTTCTGAAATTGTTCCGTTGGATCCGTCTATTGCAATAAGGGAGTGGCATGCACGGATTATGAGGAAATTACGGGCAAAGCCAATTCCTGTTGGCATCACTATTGTTGTGAAGCAGTTGGATGACTTGTGATCATACCCCGGAACTATTCCTATTACTATTCCCCCTGCCTCAAAAGCTCCCTTTGATGCGTATTCCATAACTCCACTCAATCCACCATTTATAAGGATATTCCCACTTTTTGCAATAAGTTCTCCAACTTTCTCTGCTATTTCAAGATATTTTTTTTCTGCGGAAGCCCCGCCAATAACCCCAATGTTATACCTGTTGCCCATTAAAGCCAATATTCAAGCAATATTATTAAAACCGTTGATTTCATTCTAGGAATTTGAAAAGAGCCAAAAATTGATTCACAGGATCATAGAAATTGAATTTCAAATTGGAAAAATTGTTTAAGCTCAAGAGGATAACCTTTCAATGCGCTCTTCCGAAATAAAGGAATTTTATAAAAAGTCAATTCCGGAGAGAATAGATATTGTTTCCAAATTTTCTGGCCTTGAAGAAAGCCAGGTAAGACTGCTGGCAAACACAGGTTCCCTTGAACAGGGAATCGCGGACAAGCTTATTGAAAACTTCATCACAACCATGGAAATTCCGATGGGCATTGCAACAAATTTTCTCATTAACGGAAAAGACTATCTGATACCAATGGCAATTGAAGAGCCGTCTGTTGTTGCAGCATGCTCAAACGCAGCAAAGATAGCACGAAGATCCGGTGGATTCAGGGCTTCTTCTACTGAATCCAGGATGATCGGCCAGATACAGATTACAAATGTTAAGAACATGCCTGATGCAGCTAAGAAGATTGAGGAAAGAAAGAATGAGATTCTCGCGATGGCTAATTTGGCCAGCAGGACCCTCAGGGGAATGAAAAAGGGTGCCCTGGATATTGAAATCAGGACGCTGGCTCCATTGGAGAATACTATCATAATTCACCTGATAGTTGATGTTGGTTCGGCAATGGGGGCGAATGTTATCAATTCTATGTGCGAGATCACCGCACCCTTTCTTGAAGAGATAACCGGTGGAGAAGTAGTTCTCAGAATATTGAGCAACCTGACTCCTGAAAGGGTTTCACACGCAGAGGCCATATTTAAAGCAGATCTTATCGGAGGATCACGTGTTGTGAAGAGAATCACCAAGGCATCAGAAATGGCCAAACACGATATTTTCAGGGCCGTAACAAACAATAAGGGAATCATGAATGGCGTTGATGCAGTGCTGATAGCAACAATGAATGACTGGCGCCAGGCAGAAGCGAATGCACACGCTTACGCTTCTATGAACGGATTTTACACATCCCTGTCAAGTTTCGAGGAGAATGACAATGGGGACATTATTGGAAAACTCACAATTCCTATAGCGGTTGGCACTGTTGGGGGAACCACATCAAATATACCTAAAGCAGTAATAGCAAGAAAGATTCTTGGGATAAATGGAACAGAGGAATTCCAGTCCGTGATTGCTGCAGTAGGATTGGCACAGAACTTTGCGGCAGTTAGGGCTCTCAGTGATGAGGGCATCCAGAAGGGGCACATGGGGCTTCATTCAAGGAATCTCGCAATTGCAGCCGGCGCTTCAGGGAAAGAAATAGACCTGGTATCTGAAACTCTTAAGAAAGAGGGAAAAATATCAATGGCAAGAGCAAGGGAAATTTTGGAAGAAATAAGAAAAAATAACGGTGGTAGATGAAATGACTGAAAATAAAACAGATAAGGAACCCGATATGAATCAGGCTGACAAGCTCATGGAGAAAGGAAAATTCATGGACTCACTGAGGATACTCAATGTGCTTGCACAGAAGAATGAAGGCAAGGATGAGGAATTGTGTGAAATTTATGGGAAGATGTCCCAGGCATATTACGGGCTCGAGAAATTCAGGACTGATAATTCCCTGACCTACATGGAAAAGTGCATAACGCTAAGGGAGAAAATCGGGGACATTCCAGGACTTGCCCTTGATTTCATGAACTATGCATACCTTCTTGATGAAAAGGGGGAATCTCCAAGAGCATCAGAGAGCATAGAGAAGGGCATTGAGATTGCGAAGAAAACCGGAGATGAACAGCTTGAGCTTACCATACTTTCTGCAAGGGCTGATATCCTGTCTGGAAAGAAAAGGACAATAAACCAGGCAATGGAGATATACGCTGAAGTTATGGAAAGATCAAAGAAGATCGAGGACTGGGATGCTTATTTTGAGGCTGAAGCTGGCCTGATCAAGGCATACCGTGAGACGGGGAACTCTGGCAAAGCCGAGGAAGAGATCAAGAATGGCATGGAAACTGCAGACAGGATAATTGCCTCGATGAAGACACAGAAGCAGAAGGGTGAATTCAAGGAGATAATTTCATATCTGTATGATCTTGCTGTTGATATGGCGCTTGAAGGTGAAGATGTGAACCGTGCCATGGAACTGGCGCAGAAATTAAAAAATCTTTAGCCCCCTACTGATTGTAAATCTTTCTCGCCGGCTCCAGGATCCTTGCGAGATTCTCTGCAACTGCAGATTTGAGGTCCATCGGGTGAATTTTTCCCTCATTATACAATGATTCCAGCATTTCTGCAGTCTCAATGGTTATAGGCCCTCCTTTCTTTTCAGGCCTTTCTATGAAAATGCCATTCATCCTTGGGAGAAGCACATATTTTGCAATGTCGATGACTGGATTCCCTTTTGATTGCCCAACAGGACAGAAAGCCTGCCCTATCTTCCTCCTTATCTCCTCCGGAGAATCACTCACCAGGATTCCAGAATCCGGATCGCTCTTTGACATCTTCTTGAAGTTTTCAGAGTCCATCCTGCCGGAACCTTTCAGGCTGCCTATAAGCGGACCGTGGAGTGATACCGCTTTTTTTGCTCCAAGCTTGTCTGCAATGTCCCTTGCAAGCATGTGCGCATGCCTCTGATCCATGCCTCCCAGACATATATCTACCTTGAGCCTGAAGATGTCCGTTACCTGCATGAGTGGATAGATATATTTCCCAAAGTCCTTGTCAGCATCATCCTCAGATCTTCCCATTATGGGAAGTGCCCGCCTGAGCCTTGGGAGGCTGGATGATTTTGCAACCTTAAGGAGGTCCATCCAGTAATCAGGTGAATTAACCATGTCGGAAGCCCAGATTATTTCAACACGGCTATCCATGCCGAGTGCCCTGAAGCAATCTACCATCAATTTTCCGCTCTGCCGTATCCTTTCCAGATCGCCTCCAAGCTTATCGTTAATCATTGCATGCCAGTCGGCCATGAGGATCTTCACAGAGATTCCCGCATTCACAAGATTATTAACCCGGTCTGTCCAAAGAAGTGCCGTTCCTATATGGGCAGTCCCTGACGGCTCGAAACCTATGTATGCGCTAGCATTTTTGAGGTTAAGTTCCTTTAATTCTTCCTCGGTTACAACCTCCTGAAAAAGGCTAAGATCTATTCCTGACATATAGCCACTTGAAATTCACTTATTTTATTAACCTTTGGGAACAGGCATCCTTGAAGGAACACCTGAAGCATTTTCCAGGATTATCGTGATTTCTTCTCGGAATGCCCCTTGTTGCTCTCATGAGTTGCGCAGTTCTGAGAACCCTTTCCCTCAGTTCCGGGGTATTTCTTACCTCAAATGCCCTGGTTCTGTATTTAAGCACTCCCTTCCTTATTATTGCCCCTGCATAATTATCTTCCAGAATCAGGAAATATACCCCCATCTGAAGGAGATGCCCTGTCCTTGGAGAATCAGCTTCCGTACTCTTGAATTCATATGGTATAATTTCATCGCCCCTCCTGATGACCTTATCAGGTTTTCCAGTGAGCCCGTATCTTCTTGATGTCAGAACCTTGCCTTCAGATTGCAGGTCGCCATAAATTGCCCTACCCGAAGGTATTGAGTAGACCTGCCTCTTCCTGGACAGGATCGCTATCATCACCAATATGAGAACCAGTACAAGTAAAATTGCAAAAATATAAACAGTATTCAGGGAAAACTCCCTCCAAGATAGAGGTACACAGCAAATCCCGCTATAATGAAGAATAAAATGAGGAGTATCTTGATTGCACCTCCGGAATTGGAATATCCACTCTGGACCCTCCTGTGCATTTCCACTCCTCTCTGCATTCTGGCTGAGGAGTAGCTGGAGCGAGGATATCCTTCCTTATTGAGATACCATGAAACATTGCAGAATTCGAATTCCGACATTTCAGAAGCGCTGATCATTCCATTATCTTCAGGCATTTTCCATTCTCTTAATCTTTATGTTACCAAATGGTTCATCCTGATTTAAGCTTATTTTTCCAGTCCTGCAGAGAAACATGCAGTAAACGAAGAACATTGCCCTTTCTTCCGGGTTGTTGCCCCAGACAGATTCCATGTAAAATTCATCGTGAGGATATTCCACAATCCTGTTCCATACCTTCTGAATCTCCTCCTCCGGCTCCTCTGCATTAAGCCTCGCAGATATTTCTTCCATTGACATTATTGGAGTTTGTGCAGCCTTTTCCCTCTGCCGTGATGAGAAATCAATGGTGCTTATTGCCTCCATTAATTCCACCAGCATGACCTTTCTCCTCTCCTTGTGATAAACCGGTGCAGGAAGAAGCGTTAATGGCTTCTTATCATGCATAACAGCTTCTGAATCAGCTATAGTAAATTCAGTATCGTATTCCGGAATCTCTTCAAGGGGATTTTCATCTCCAGGCCTGTTTTCCCTGAATTTCTCAATTACATTATCCCCTTTCATGGAGAGAACTTTCCATGCGGCAGATATTAGGACGCCGGCATCAGGAAGGTTCAATGTTCCTTCCGATACCAGATCAAATATGATCCTGCTGAATGAGGCAAGATCAACATCCCATGGATCAATTTTTCCTTCCCTGCACAGATCCATTGTCCTGTTCAGTATCTTTGCGATTGGCTTCTGGGTCTCACTTCCCGCTGCCAGATCAATGTACTTGTTATGATCTATTTCCAGCATCGTTGACTGTGTTATTATGCTTGAAAGCACATCGTTACTGTTCAATATGGCTCAGCCTCCCCTACCTTCTTCTGGAATACCTGGGTATTCTCGCCATCGGCCATGGTTACCCCGATCAATGAATCCGCATACTTTAGGAGGGCCTTCTTCAGGGATATCATGATTACCTGGGCGTGCGAGGAATTTGCCTTGAGCATGCTTCCTATTCTCTCGGCGTTTGAGCCGTCAAGGAACATGTCTACCTCATCCAGGTAATAGAACGGGGAAGGCTTTATGCTCTGGACTGCCATGATAAATGCCATCGCTGCTATGCTCTTTTCTCCACCACTGAGCGATGCAAGCTTTGTGAATGCATTCCCCTTTGGGCTAGCCCTGATATGGACTTCGGTATTCAGTGGATTGGATTCGTCTGACATTATAAGTTCCACTTCTCCACCACCGGAAAGCGCCTTGTAGATGGCTTTCATGTTTTCCTTGATCTTCCGGTACAGCGACAGGAGATCATTCTTCTTTTTCTCCTCAAGATCGAGCATGAGGTTCCTCAGGCTTTCATTCTCCTTTTGCAATTTTTCGGTATCGCTCTGAATCTCGCTTATTCTTTCCTTTATTCTTATATATTCCTCTTCCGCAAGGCCATTGACCGGCCCCCAATTGTCTATCTCATTTTCGGCAATAGATATTTCAAATTTCATCTGTGCCATTGACATGCCGAATGATTCCACCACACCTCCGACTGCCTTTGTTTCCTCCTCATAATTTGAGATTCTTTCGAGGTATGAGTCTTTCCTGACCTTTGCAGTCATTATAACGTTCTCCGCCGACGAGACCTTATCCCTTATATCCATGTCCAGTTTGTATTGAGATTGTATCTCCTCATTCAATTCCCTTAATTCATCAAGAAGCTTCCTGGAAGCAATATCGAGTTCCTGCTCAAGAAGGCGGTATTTTGCGATGCTTGACTCGATGTTTCTTCTTGCCTCCTCAAATTCCTTCTGCTTTGCTGAGCCCGAATCCATCTGCTTTTTAATTCCACTAATCTCTTTCATCAGGTCTTCCTTTCTCAGTGAAAGTTCATTCATCCTGCCCTTGTTCTCTGATATTATGGAACGGGAAGTTGAGGACTCCAGCTCAATCTGATCCTTTCTTTGCTGCAATTCAGATAATTTCCTTGATCCTGGATCTTCCTCCGTTCCCATATCTTTTATAAGTTTGACCCGCTCGTCGTCTATGAGTGCAATCTCCTTCTTCAGAACCTCCAGGCTCTGAAGTGACCTTGAATAATTCTCCTCTTCTATCCGGAAGGAGTTTTTCTTTGCAGATATTTCCATCTCCAGTGTTTCAATAACCTTCCTGGCTGATTCTATTTCGTTGTTTATGGAATCTGCCTTACCTTTTTCCTCTCCTCCACTGCTCGATACTGATAGCAATTCCGACGAAACCCTTTCAAATTGCTCCTTTGCCGAAGCAAGTTCTGACTTTATTTCTGATTCCCTTGCCCTGAGTTCCTGAAGCTCGTTTTCCTTTATACGAAGCTCTTCAGCTCCCCGATTCTTCTGCTTTCTTTCCAGGAATCCCCCGCTTATGGCCCCGCTTGACTCAAATATATCTCCATCCAGGGTTACAATCCTGACACCCGTCATGTGCTTTCTGGCAATTTCAGAGTTCCTGACAAGAATGGTATCCTGGAAAGCGTACCATATTACATTCTCGTATTCCTGTGAAAATTTTATGTTCTCTGACAGCAATCCCATTGTCTCCCCGGACTGCTTCACCATTATTGCCTTTCCCCGAGGCCTCCCGGATTGCATCTTTGATATAGGAAGGAACGTTGCTCGCTGAAGCTTGTTACTCTTGAGTAGAGATATGCATTCTTCCGCAACGTTTTCATTGTCAACCACTATAGAATTCAACCTGGCACCTGCGGCAGACTCAACTGCAAGAGAGACGGAATCATCATAAGAAATAAGGTCGCCGAGAGTTTTGTGAATTCCTGATATTTCCCCCCTGTTTCTGGCTTCCATTATTGCCATAACAGATTTCTGTGTGCCGTAAGCCTGTGATGAGGTTGCGGAGAGCCTTTCGACATCCCTCACAAGGGATTGTATCCTGGCATTTATGGTCCCTCTTTCATCCTCAAGATCCTTTATAAGATTCCTCAGATCATAGTATGACTTGTTCAACTTATCGAGGGTCGCCTTTTTTCCAGACGTTCCTTTCTGCATTTCCTGGAGCTTCCATTTTGCCTCTGCCATCCGGTATTTTGCATTTGTCAGGAGTTCTTCCTTCTTTCCAAGCTCTAGTCTCTGTGTTTCCACAAAATTCCTGAGCTTCTCCACG
>JAJZXT010000069.1 GCA_021806355.1 Thermoplasmata archaeon | reverse complement strand
TGATGTTGAGTGATAGAGATAATAGTTCCCGTTGAGGGGTTTTGCTTCCAGGGGAATATTTCGCTTCTTCCTTTCCTCCTCCACTATCTTCTTTACCCAGTCTTCCACTAATCCCTATAGGGATTAGACATTAATAAATCTTTGCGCCACAGAATGCCGAGAAGTGTGTAAGAATCATGTTATTATGGAATCCTATTCCCTAAAATTTGCGATGTTAAGGTTTTAAACAACGCCTTTATTGATTGAAAGGAAATTCTTTGATAATTGATAAATATCATTCGATAATAGTGATTTAATGAAAAGAGCCCTATTCATTGATAGAGACGGCACAATAAACGTCGATTGCCCTTATTGCAGCAAACCAGAGGACATAAAAATGTACGTTGACGCAATAGATCTCATAAAAAGTTATCGTAAGTTTGGGTACCTTGTCATTGTAATTACTAATCAGTCTGGAATAGGCCGAAAATTCTTCAGCGAGAAAGAGCTGGTTGAATTCAACGATTCCCTGAACAGGTGCCTGAGAAAATTTGGGGCGTCTGTTGACAGATTCTATTATTGCCCACATTTGCCTGAAGATAAGTGTGAGTGCAGGAAACCAAATGGAGATTTGGTGGTGAAAGCCGTAAAGGATTACGATATTGATCTCACCGCAAGCATAATGGTTGGAGATCGGGATGACATTGATGGGGAAATGGCACGGAGGCTTGGAATGCATTATAAGATTTTAACCAGAAAAAACAATGAAAAAATTATAAAGTATTCTGAATGCCAATAATCTCATCATAGTTTTGCCATTGAATTTTGATCATATTTCAAGTGTGCAAAGGGGGGGGATGATTGTCATTTTGTCTAAATAATTGAATATTCATAATCAAACAATATCTGAATTATAAAAAAAGGAGACAAATAGTCCAGTTTTTCTTAAAATATTGTAAATACCTCCAAGTAATTAAAAAATATGAAAGAAGGGCAAGTTGATGGATTAATTGACTCGTTGGAAAGTGAACAGTTAAAATTCGCATTGAGGATAAATGGAACAGTACGATCATTCCTATCCGGGATACTTATCGAGAAGGGTTTTCTTGAAATACCTCCTGTCTTATTCTCAACAGCGACGGATCCATTAAACCATCCGGTATTTGATACATCTTTTGAATATTATGGAACCAGGTATTCAATAACTAAAAGTATGATATTCCATAAGCAGATTGCAGTACAATATCTCAATAAAATTTTTACCTTTTCCCCGAATGTCAGGCTTGAGGCCGCAGATAAAGCGCTCACAGGCAGGCATCTCTCGGAGTTCACGCAAATAGACATAGAACAACTTTATGCCACCAGGGATGATATGATAAATTTGGCCGAGGAGTTGATAGTTGGGGTTATCGAGGAGGTCAAGAGAAAGAACCATGATGAACTTTTCTCGCTTGCAAGAGATATTCGTACACCCTCTACCCCATTTTTTCAAATTGATTATGAGGAGGCTTTCAAGCTTTATGGGAAAGATTTTGAGTCGCATCTATCGAGGATAATGGCTGAACCATTCTGGATAGTTAACATTCCTTTGGAAGAAAGGGAATTTTATGATAGGGAGGACCCAGAAAAGGAAGGATATCTGCTTGATATGGATCTAATCTACCCGGAAGGATATGGTGAGGCATCATCTGGGGGCGAAAGGGAATACGAGATTGACAGGATATTGAAAAGAGTCAAAATTAAGAATCAGGAACCTGAGCAATTCGGGTGGTTTGTTGATGTAGCTAGAAAGGGTTTGGCACCTTCAGCTGGATTCGGCATAGGCATAGAAAGATTGGTGAGGTACCTTTGCGGTTTCAATAGAATAGAAGCCGTAACGCCTTTTCCAAAGATTCCCGGGCGTAGATCAATATAGAAACTATCCAATTTTAGGTTAAGTTATTATATGATTTTATTAATTGTATAGTAAGGAAACTTGAAGATGGTGGATCATGAAAAGAGAACTTGATGGAGATGGTTACGATGAGGAGGAACCACCCAAAAGGGTCATCGGGACGAAAGGCTTCTCGCTTTTTATATGGCTTAATACGCATCCAAAATGGATCAAGAACCACAGAAACTGGATTTTACAAAATATTCCCGATGAAAAGGAACTTGACAAATCTGAAGATGAATGATAAAGAAAATTTAAAACGGTATAATCAATAAAGATCACAGTGCTATTTTCTAGATTTTCGGAATACCTGAACCAAATGACTGAAACTTCCAAACGATTGGAGCTCAAGTCAATTTTATCATCACTGTTTCTTGAGTCCGGTTCAGACATCAAAAAAACTGTTTATCTAATTCAGGGCAAGATTGCCCCGGATTATGAAGGGAAAGAGATTGGATTGGCAGATAAAACAATTCTGGAAATCCTTTCTGAAATTTCGGGAATAGATAAAGACGAAATAACCAAGAAGCTGGCGAAGGTCGGCGACATAGGGACTGTAGCATATGAGATTAAGGCAAAGAGTTCCCAGCAGATGCTTTTTCAGGAGGATATTACCATAGAAGATGTGTTCGGCACACTTAAAAGCATATCTGAAAAGAAAGGCGGCGGAAGCACAAGAATAAAAAGAGACCTAATGAAACGATTACTGCTTTCTGGTTCTCCAGACGATGCAAAGTATATTGTCCGCATTGCTCTTGGTAAACTCAGGTTAGGAGTGGCTGACTCGACAATACTGCAGGGACTCATAGAGGCTTTTAATTTTGTCGACCTGTCAGAGGATGTTGAAAATTACTATAATTTTAGCCCAGACCTTGGCAATCTTTCGGAGATCCTGAAAAAAGATGATCGGGATGAGATCAGGAACTTCGGCCCGAGGACATTTGTTCCTTTCAAGGTTATGTTAGCAGAAAGAATGCAGGGCATTCCATCCATACTTGAAAAAATGGGAGGGGAGGTCGCTTTTGAATATAAATACGACGGGCTGAGGGCGCAGGTTCATATCAGGGATGGAAAGATAAAAATATTCTCCAGGGGAAACGAGGAAACGACGAGCCAGTTTCCTGATGTAGTTGAGGCTATGAAAAGACAGGTTCTCATCAAGGACGGAATAGTCGATGGGGAACTGGTTCCATATAATCCTGAAACTGAAGAAATTTACCCATTTCAGGAGGTGTCGAGAAGAAGGGGGAGGAAAAAAGATTTACTGAATATCGCAGATGAAATACCAATAACTCTTTTTCTTTTTGACATTGTTTATCTCAATGGCAGGGATCTCTCAAGAAAGGGGTATTCAGAAAGGAGAAGAAACTTGGAGGAAGCAATACAGCCAACAGAAAAGATCAAGCTTGCCAGGAGGATTATTTCATCTGACGCATCAGAACTAGAGGCATTTTTTGAATTATCGATCGAAAACGGATGCGAAGGCATAGTGGCCAAGAGCCTCTCGGAAGAGTCAATTTACAGGGCAGGTGCGAGAGGTTGGAATTGGATAAAATATAAAAGGGATTATCAATCGTTGGTAAACGATACATTTGATCTTGTCGTAGTAGGTGCGTTTTGGGGGCACGGAAGGAGGGGAAAAACATACGGAGCACTGCTTCTGGCATCATTTAATCCGGATAAGGGTGTGTATGAAACTTTCTGCAAACTCGGCACCGGATTCACCGATGAAGTTCTGTTCAGCCTTCCAAGAATATTTTCTGATCTTATTGTTCAAGGGGAACCTAATAATGTAGATGCCGCACTAAAACCCGATGTTTGGATTTACCCGGAAAAGGTTATGGAGGTGAAAGGAGCTGAAATCACAGTAAGTCCTGTTCATACTTGCAATAAAGGACTAATAGAAAAAGGGATGGGATTGGCTCTCAGATTTCCAAGATTTACCGGTAGATGGAGAGACGATAAAAAACCCGAAAGTTCCACTAATAGTGAAGAGATTTTAGAAATATATAAAAATCAAAAAAAGGGTTTATGATGGTTAAAAATATTAGAATTCGCGTTCTTCGTTATCGCCGCCATCTCTGTTTCCAGAGTTGCTTTGATTAAATCCGCCTCTTCTGTAGCTGCCGCCTCCGCCTCTTCTGAAGCCTCCGCTGCCGCCACTGCCGCTGTTACCAGGGCCACTTCTTCTATAATTGCTCTCGTGGACTTTTTCGCTCATGTCCAGATCGTTGTTGAGTTCGTCAATGGTCTCTTCGCTGTCGTTGAGATTTCCATATTTTCCGACGTTAAGTCTCATATGGCCTCTGACAAGTGAAATATACCCGTTATCAATATAAAGGGTTTTTCCATTTGCGACTTTGCTCACCTGATCTCCCCAAAGAGAAAGTGTTATCTTTCCTGTTTCGTCTCCTACGATTACTTCAGTTACAGATTTTCCCTCTCCGAATCTGGTTGTTATTTCTTTTGGCTGTCCAACTTCTATTACCTTACCCAAAACGTTCACACGTCTGGAATAAGGATTAAGGTCCTTAATTTTGGTTGTTCCTTCCATTTGGTTACTTTTCCTGTCTAAAAAGACAAGTTAGATATGTTCTGGTAATATAAATGCTTATCTGAAAAAAATTCATTATTCAAACGAAATTTATCATCATGAGCGAGAATACCCACTCCTTCAGGGGTGGGATGAAAGCGAACTAAACGTCCAAATAGATGCATGAAACATATGTTTGCTGCCAATAACCAAGGCGGCCTACACACGGACTGTGTGGAAGTTACGCCTGTGGAAATCGATACCTCCGTAACCAACCTATCCAGAGGCAGGGGGCAACTCCTGGGGTGGAATTGGGATCGAGTATGGTCTGTGAAGCAGGAAGTCCATGTTCTTTAGACGTGGGAGGAAGTCACAGAGGTTTTGGCTGATGAAAGAGCGGAGATGTTAAGTGGCATGCCCATGGAGAAACATGTTGCGAATATAAACTTCCCAATAAAAAAGGGCAACATTCTCCCGCCTCCTGAAAGTATCAGGGAGGCCTGCCTGAATTTCTGTTGCCTGTCAAGTGTAAAGTGTTCGGGATGTGGAAAGATTCACGAGGATGATGCAGAGATTACGGGAATAAGGGACGATGAACAGTGGAATAATGTCATCGATGAATATCTGCAATTCCTGATGGAAGGAAAGGATTCAGTTCTACCCATACTTTCCAAAGACGAGGAGATAATCAAGGACTGGCCTGAAATGGCCGATATTCTGAGGCGGATACTACTGGGTAACATTGAACTCTAAATTCTTTTATCCTCTTCTTTTTGGGAATCTCCGATCTGGGCAATGGCAGCAGGTTAAGTGCAGCCATTTAAGCGTTTCCCGGCATACATATTACAGGAACCAACTGGAACCGGGGACTGCGATGAGTACTGATCCATCACCGCTTCGCAGCCTACAGCTTGGAGCGAGTTAATTATAATCTAGAGATGTACAAGTACCACATCCTTTTTCACTTTCGAGACTAGATATTTATTTATAATGATTAACAATGTCAGCAAGTTGTTATGCCGGGAAATCCAAGTTCAGCAGCAAGACCATTAGATACGCTCAGAAGATCTATAGAAAAAAACGTTCTCGTGGACGTTAAGGGAAGAAGAGGATACTCTGGAATTCTTGAAGGGTATGATGTTTACATGAACCTAGTTCTTAAGAATGCTAATGAGATAATCGATGGAGAAAGCAAGGGTGTTTATGACAGGATACTTGTCAGAGGAGACAATGTAATATTTGTATCTCCGTCAAAGGGTGAAAAATAATGAGCAATGGAACAGCCGTAATGGGTAAAATGTCAGGGAAGAAGGTTCACATCAGATGCAGAAGATGTGGACGCCATTCATATCATGTGAGAGAGAAGAGGTGCTCCCACTGTGGATTTCCCAGTCCAAGACTTAGAGAATACAGTTGGGCAAAAACCAAATGAGCACTGTGCCGTCGTAGGATTTTACGGCACTGATAGCGCATTTGATTGGATTTACACATCGCTGAGGACACTCCAGCATAGGGGGCAGGAGAGTTCAGGGATTGCGATTTTCGATGGTTCTAAGATAAATGTAGTCAAGGTTATGGGTCTCGTGAATGAGGGGTTCAAAAACCTTGTGGAAAACGGGAGCATTTATTCCAAGCTAAATGGAAACATAGGAGTAGGGCACAATAGATATTCAACCGCAGGTTCAAAGGATTTAAGCGGAGCAGGTCCTGTAACAGTGTCATCGATGATCGGTGAACTGGCTCTTTCTCACAATGGAGAAATTGTTAATCAGGGTGAGCTTCGGGAAGAATTGAAAAAGAAAGGAGTAACGTTTCAAACCCAACTAGACACAGAAGTCCTTCTCATGGTTCTTTCCAGGGAAATTGGAGAGAAGGGGTTAAAAAATGGATTTAAAAATGCAATATCTCTTTTAAAAGGATCATATTCTTGTGCACTCGTTATAAACGATAAGCTCTATGCCTTTAGGGATCCTCTGGGCATCAGGCCACTTATATTTGGACAGGTTGGAAACCACTATGTGGTTGCATCTGAATCATCTGTTTTAGATGTACTGGGTGGAAAAATAATAAGGGACGTCGAGCCGGGAGAGGTTATAGAATTTTCTGAAACTGGATTCAAAGTTATATTAAATTCACCTTCCTTAAGAACTGCACACTGCATGTTTGAATATGTGTACTTCTCAAGGCCAGATAGTGTTATTGATGGTGTTGAAGTATACAACACAAGAATATTGATGGGAAGACAGCTCGCAAAGGAGGCTCCGGTCGCTGCAGATGTTGTTGTTCCAGTTCCTGATTCAGGAAGAACGCAGGCTATGGGCTATGCAATGGAATTGGGAATTGAATATTCAGAGGGGCTGTTTAAGAACCGATATTCAGAAAGAACCTTCATAATGCCCAGCCAGAGCTTAAGATCAAATGCGGTAAAATTGAAACTCAATCCTATAAAGTCGGTTGTCGCTGGAAAGAAGGTTGTCCTTATAGATGATAGCATAGTCAGGGGGACAACCATGAGATACATCGTATCAATCTTGAGAAACGCAGGTGCATCGGAAATACACGTGAGGATAGGTTCCCCAATGATTGTGGCCCCATGTTATCTTGGGGTTGATATGAAGACAAGAGATCAATTTATAGCAATAAACAAATCAGTTTCTGAAATAAATTTGGAAATAGGTTCAAATTCACTTGCATACCTTTCATTGGATGGCCTTAAAGAGAGCATCGGACTCGGTAACCGGAATCTCTGTTTAGGTTGCCTCACTGGCGAGTACCCGGTGAAGATTCAGGGTGAAAAATATATCAAGCAGACTGCGCTTGAAAGTTATTAAGCTTTGAAACCTTTTTCCATACACACTCAAAATTTACGATCATCTGAGCAAGAAAGCTCCAACCTTTAGGGAGGAGATGAATTGCGAAACGATTATGTTGTTTCATGAGATGAGGAAGCAGAAGTAAATCCATTGGATAAGTCCTGAAAAATGGCATGATGGCGATTGCTTCTATGAAATCCTCTGTAAGAGGTTGGGAACGTCTCTGTGTTCCGACCAGACATAACATGGATAAAGGCGTATCCCGATTGCACGTAGACAGGGATGCGTGCAAAGGGAGCACTGATACCCCTAAAGAGGCAACGTTGAAATCGGCAGCGACCTTAAGACTCGGTAATGGGTTCTTGCGAAACCGTCCAGACCGTGAGGTATGAAGGTAAAAGTGAAGCAAAAGTGAGAACCTCCAATGCTTTATGAGGAGAGTATGTCAGGTGGCCAAGCACATACAACTTTTGAAAAACTTAAAATATGTTTTTTGCTCACTTATCTATTTATGACAGAGACAGACAGAGAATATATTTCACTTCCCGTAGATGAATATGTATCGCACCACAGGGGGAGATATGAATCTCTTCACAGGAAATCAATAGAAGACGCCGACGAATTCTGGAATGAACATGCCAGTATTTTGGAATGGTACAGCAAATGGGATAGAGTGCTTGATGATACGAAGGCCCCTTTTTTCAGATGGTTTATAAATGGAAAACTTAACGTCTCATATAACGCGCTCGACAGGCATGTTAAGAGCCACAGAAGAAACAAGGCTGCATTCATTTGGGTAGCAGAATCAGGGGCAGAGAAGATTGTGACATATCACGGACTCCTCAAGAGGGTTAATGCCTTTGCAAAGGCTCTTCTTGATGCTGGTTTGAAAAAGGGTGACCGGATTGCCATATACCTGCCGATGATCATCGAGGCCCCTGTTGTAATGCTTGCCGCTGCAAGAATAGGCGTTGCGTTTACACTGGTATTCTCTGGATTTGGATCAAATTCTCTTGCAGAGAGGATAAGCGACTGCGGAGCAAAGGTTGTTGTCACAGCCGATGGTGCTAACAGGGGTGGAAAACTTATAGAACTCAAGAAAATTGTTGATGATGCTGTTGAACAAGCAACCACAGTTGAGGAAGTCATTGTTGTTAAAAATACCGGAAACAAAGTGGAGATGGTCGAAGGACGTGATTACTGGTATCATGAGGTCACAAAGGATCAGAATGTTTTTGTGGAACCTGAAAAGATGGATTCAAACGATCCCCTATACATACTTTACACATCAGGAACAACGGGAAAACCCAAAGGCGTAGTTCATGGAAACGGTGGATACAGCGTATGGATATCCAACACACTTAAATGGGCTTTTAATCCACAGGAGGATGACAGGTGGTGGTGTGCAGCTGATATCGGATGGGTGACAGGACACAGCTACATTGTTTTTGCACCGCTTTTGCTTGGCCTGACCTCAATAATGTATGAGGGTGCAATAAATTACCCTGAGCCAGACAGGATGTGGGAAATAATTGAAAAGTACGGTGTCAATCTTCTTTATACATCTCCAACTGCAATAAGGATGCTCATGAGATACGGAGATGCATACCCAGGGAAGCATGATCTAAGCAGTCTGCGTGTTCTAGGTACGGTGGGAGAACCAATAAACCCTGCTGCATGGCACTGGTACTTCAGAACAATAGGAAAATCAAAGTGCCCCATTGTGGACACGTACTGGCAGACTGAAACTGGGGGGTTCATAATATCTCCTGCAGTTGATCTCGGTATAGGATCACTTAAGCCTGGTTCCGCTACGTTTCCAATGCCTGGAATAGATCCTGTCATCCTGGACGAGGAGGGGAAGGAGGTGCCTGTAGGTCAGAAAGGTTTCATAGCAGTGAGGAAACCGTGGCCAGGTCTCATGCTGGGACTTAACAACGACCCAGAAAGGTATAAAGCGGTTTATTTCTCAAAGTACCCAGGAAAATATTTCAATGGGGATTATGCCATGAAGGATTCTGATGGATATTACTGGCTTTTGGGAAGGTCGGACGAGGTAATGAAAGTTTCTGGGCACCGGATTGGAACAATTGAAATTGAAGATGCCCTTGTGTCATTCAAGGAGATTGCTGAAGCCGCAGTATTCAGCAAGCCGGATGTGGTGAAGGGCGAGGCAATAGTTGCATTTGTGATCACAAGGCAAGGATTCAGTCCTGGCAAGGAAATGACTGAAAAACTCAAGAAAGGGATACGTGAGACAATGGGACCCATACTTGTGCCAGATGAAATCCATTATGTGGGATCAGTTCCAAAGACGAGAAGCGGTAAAATAATGAGGAGGGTTTTAAAGGCAGTTTATACTGGGCAGGTACCAGGTGACATAAGCACACTTGAGAACGAAGCGTCAGTTGATGAAATTAAGGAGGCCATTGAGTCGTTGAGGGCACAGACGAAGAGGTAGAAGCAAAAAAACTCACCTATTTTAATGCAGAAACACAACAGGTCATAATAATTTTAAAAGAGCCATTCTCAAGTTGTATTTTATCACGGTGAGCGAGAAAACCCACTTCTTTAGGAGTGGGATGAGAGCGAACACAACATGTAATAACCACGATACAATTACATAAATAGCATGTATAAGGCCTACAGATTCAGGATATATCCCAATGAGGATCAGGAAACCCTCATCGTGAAACATATTGGATCATGCAGGTTCGTATGGAATCATT
>JAJZXT010000068.1 GCA_021806355.1 Thermoplasmata archaeon | reverse complement strand
GCAAATAGGCATGATCGGTTCTCCGGTTTCTTATGATATGGGATTTTACTGGGCAATTCAAACGAGAATTCAAATTATTCCACGTTTTTAGGCATGACAGTATTTGTCACGGAATATATATATATATAATGAAGCAATTCATCGCAGAATTTGAATGAATAACACAACAAAAACTGGTTGGATAATAGCGTCTGCGATTATTGTAATGTTTATGCTACCCACGATCGGAATGTCATCTTCGATCCTGAACAGCCCGAATAGTAGTACAGGGTCTACGGTAATAAATTATTTACCTGAATCTGGAACAGTATCAAACGGAATGGTCTCTTATAGCGTTAAACAACTATACACCAAATATACAACGGAAACCTCAACCAACGGGCACACAAACGCAATCCAATATTTCTATGTGTATTATAACAGCACATATAATCTACTCTTTTATGTTTTGGATTCTAAGGTGAACGCACTAAATGGTGCCAATATAAATTCAAATAACGCAGTTGGCGCATCAAACACTATTTATAGCTCAATTTATTGCCCCAGATATGAGGTACCAGTAAATTTGTGGGGCCATCGCTTTAATTGGCCAGTTCCATACGGAGACTTACAAGACGAACATCCTAGTGGGTGTTATCAATCTGGTGTTCAGGCACAAGTAACGGTTTCCGCTTCAGTTACTGTAGGGGCATCTGGAGGTGGTATTTCGGGTTCAGCAACGGTTGGAGTATCTTACACATACGATCTTTATGATTTCTGTATGGAAGAAAAACACGGGCTTACCAATAACGATCAGTGGCAATTTGAAAGTCATGTCGGAGGAAAATCATATGCACGCTTCGTTACCGCAACCGCAGTAAACTACAAACCTGGGTACCAACAAGCCATAGATTATAGCTCAATTGGAAATACAACTTACATAAAATCATCTCCCGGCTGGGCTTGGACAACAAACTATTGTACGGCTGGTTCAAGTTTACAATTGACATCATCTTATTGCACTCCGATTCTCAATTGATTAAAATGAAGATTTTTTTTAAAATTTTTATTTTTATTTTTTCTATTTTTCTGATATTAGTCTTTTCTCAGTATTATTCAATTTTAGAATCAAAAAAGCCAGTGTATGGGGATATAACTTTTTCAGTGGATTTCACCAAGGAAAACTATAGTAATAGCAACAACGTCACAATTTTTCTCAATGCCACATGGACAGGAAACGTTTACTTTCATTTTACGAATGAATCCCCCACAAACGGTTTTTGCATGGTCTATTTAGGGGGCAGCAATGAGAGCCTTAGCAAGAACATCTCAAGTTCAAAGCGTCAAGTTCTTGATCCCATTTGCAATCCATATCTACTCAAACAACAATATTGTTACATAAGCTATTATTTACCTTTCGATATTTCTAATTCACATCCAAAAGATAAAATTATATGGTCTTTAGGGGTAAATGCATCCGATAAGGTTCCTTCTGGGTATTATGCCTATTACATGTTTTCAGAATTCGGAAATCATCATTATTCATCGCAGAGTGTTATAATCAATTACAAATACATATATATTTAAAAGTGAGTGGTGAGTAAAATATTAGGTTTAAGAATAAAAAAAGATAAGATTAACTTCTCGGATGAAACCATTCTACAAATTAAAGACTTAAGAAAATCATACGGATTTCCCAAAAAGAAATCTCGAAAAGTGATATTAAATTCTATTGATATGGAACTCAAAAAGGGAGAATGCCTTTGTGTTGTTGGGGAAAATGGAGTTGGAAAGTCTACACTCCTGAAAATTATCATAGGATTGATTGCTAAGGATGGTGGCGAAATTCATATCAATGGAAGTTTTGGATATGTTCCTGAGACAAGTATAAATTTTCAGTCGTTGAGTGCTGAGGAGAATCTATTGTATTACGATAATATGTCAGCCCAGTCTTCAAATTATGTTGGATTGCTTAGTCAGATGGGCATAAGCGAAGCTAAAAAGAGAAAGATGAAATATTTCTCAAAGGGAATGTCAAGAAAGGTCGACATCATCAGGGCTTTGAACAATAATCCTGCCCTCATAATTCTGGACGAGCCATTTGAAGGACTTGATCCGAAGACTTGTTCGGACATTATTGAAATTCTCAAAAAGATGAAAGAATCCGGTAAGGGAATACTCATGAGCAGTCATGATATGACATATGTCGAAAGGATAGCAGATAATATATTTCTTCTAGAAAAAGGGAAAATGACACAATTATCAAGGAATGAAAGGATATTTCACATAACATTTGAGTGTGAAAACATAGATCCAATTTCCAAGAAAATTAAAGAATTTGGATTAGAGGCAGTGAATTCGCAAAATAAATATCATGTTGCAATAAACGATGAATCAATAAAAAATGAGGTAATTAAATACCTTATAGACTGTGGGGCAAAAATTATCAAGCAGCAGTACCAAAGCTTGGAGGAAGAATATCTTGAAACAATTCAAAGAAGTGAATAAAACAGCATTAAAGACTCTAAAGGGACAAATCACAAAAGACATTACTCTTATGGTAAAGTCGTGGTATTTCATCATAATACTCGGTGCAGCCATACTAATAATTCTTGACCTGTTATATACGAATAGTATAAACAAGAAATCACAAATTATAACCTTAGTTTCATATAATCTGGGTCTCAAAAGCAATATAATATCAACCATATATAACAGCAACACGGAAAATTATCTAAACCCAATACTACTTATTATTCCGGCAATAATCATATCTGATGATATAGAAAATAAAAATTTCACTATCCTCAAGCTATTGAACTTTAATACCGTTGAATACGTTATTGGGAAGTTCGTTTCGTCAATGATTCTCATTTTTGCGATCGTTCTTTGCTTTTCACTTATAGGAGAATTCTACATTTTTTATAATGGATATATCATAACATCAGGGGTAATAATTGATCCTTTTTTAGTATCTCTTGCTCTTATGTCAATTCTTGTGATGCCTGTTACATTTGTGTTATTCTTGTCATCGATTTTGCCAAACAAAGGGTTTTCAATAATATCGGTCTTTTTAATTTATCCAATCTCATTTGAAATCTCATCCAGGATTTCCTCTGTTTATGGTACCTCTGGGCTTTCTATTCTGAATATGTTTTTATTTTCAATCTCTGGATTCTCAGCAAACCTTCCGCTCTATCTTATGCATTCTGAACTATACACTTCGAGTAACTATCTCAAGCCGGGGAACAGTATCTTCATTATAGAATTGGCATCTATCGTCCTGTTCACTCTTACGTGCATTTCTATATTTTTACGGAAGAATTCAGTTAGTATCAGGAACATAATCAAATCTCGTTTTCACTCGTTCATAGGGAGGATTTTCAATGAAAATTAAAAAGATCTACATAGTACTTGTGATTATTATAATAACTACCGTAGCTACATTGCCGGTTTATCAAAAGTGGGAGAGCAATAACAACAGCACATCCCCACCTCCAATAACCATAATTGGGCCAAATACAACAGGTTTCACATTCTTATACCAAGTAGACAACATTCACGGATCTAACTGTTTTCATTTTACTATGCCAAGTGAGCACATATTATCTTTTCTATTTGTTGCTTTCGCCAATGTTACTAGTTCAGGTAACTGCATAACAGTATATAACGGCACAAACTGCTATATCGCCAAATTTCAACTTCAAGCGCGGGAATATGTTCAGGCTGGTGAACAGTTTAACATATCGGATTTTTATCCGGGGAACTGGAGTGTAAGTGTTAATTTTGCTTCACCCACAGGAAATGGAAATTACCATTTTTTAGTGTATTATAAGGAGGGGGTTAATTGAAAAACAAGACTATTGGGGTGTTGTTTATTGTTCTACTCGTAATATTTTTAGGAGTATTAATCCAGAAAACTTATCCTAACAATCCCAACTTCAACTATATTACTGTAGATGTCAAACAGAATAATTCTCTTTATTATTTTAATAACCAAAGTGACAATATAAATGTGAGTATAGATATCTGTGTTACAGGGGACAATTATCCATTTCAGCTTAACATTGTCGGGCACAATCCTTGCATGTTCTCTTTAGGGTTATTTTTCATATCAAATTATACCGGCAACGAAAGCCTTCACAATGCCTCCACATCTTTTTCACAATTTAGATCAATATCAGGTTACTCAACTTATCTAGATAACAAGTTTCATCACACAATTTACCCTATCCCATCATTCTCCTATATCTCCGCAATTAATCTCTCCAACAACTCCACCAAAATTTCAATTAATATATTGAAATCAAATTTTGCTAGTCCTGGAATTTATGGTCTTTTATTGAATAACATATCCACATCAGGACAACATAGAAATCTGATACATACAGTATATACTAATCAAGTTGTAGTTGTTGAACAGTCTTGAAATGGAAGTTAGACTCCAAATAGAGCAATATATCCATCGCAATAGCGGATGGTCTGCTGCTCCAGTTGAATCAGCACATCCTTTAGGACTTTACCAACCAACATATCCTGGTGCTTTCCCAAAAAGGTGGAAGGAGAAAAAAAGCATAAACAAGAAGAAAAGTTAAAAATAGCAATGGAAGAGGTAAGGAAAATAATCCTGCATCTGGGCTTTGCATTAATTCACCACAAGATCATGGGAAACTGTTTTAAGTTGAATGATATTTTAATCTGGTTGCCAGTAAAGAATGAGCAGAATGAGAATGTAGACTCCATGGCTGTGGAGACTGAAGGAAGCGCATATTTTGAGAAGTTCAAAAAGGTATGCCTTAACCGGGGCAGCAGGGCAGCAGTTATCTATGGGGGGCAGGTTTTCAGCTATTCAAAGCTCCTGGGCTTTGTCGAATCTTTTTCCTCCGGGCTAAAAAAGCTATTTCCCATCAAGAAAGGTGGCAGGATTATGATATCCCTACCACCAGGGCTCCCATACATAATTTCACTGTTGTCAATGTCTAGAGTGGGAAATATAGCGATTCCACTTGAGCCATATGTTTCAGAGAAAACATTTCTTGACACTCTATCCAAGATCAACCCATCAGGAATAATAGCCTCCGATGGAATCTTAAACCACTACGGAAAGAATATCTCTTCTGAAATATTTAAGATAGCAGTTCCAAAAAATTCATTCATTTCACCAAGGAACAGGAGTAAATTTTCACCAGGAACCCCGGAAATTATGAATGAGGGAAAAAAAGACGGAACCAATTTATTCGAAAGCCTATGTTATTCGGAAGTAACAAGCCCGGAATCTATTGATCCAATAATCGATATATTCATCGAAAGGCTCTTTAAAAGGGATGGTCAAAACAGTGAAATAATTGGTTTTACATATGAATGTATTGACAACTCCATTAATTTTGAGGAATCATTATTTAAGGGCTTGGAAAAAAATACCAAAATTCTATCCTCATGCGAAACCTATTCAGTACCTGCCATTGTCACTTGTATTTTACTCCCTCTCCTCAAGGGTTATTCTGTAATTATTGATTCTATGGAGAACCAGAAAGCAATTATAAAATCAACAAAGTGGTATAATCCGGAAATAATCATATCTGAAAATTATCTCGAAGAGAATATTTCCGCAATCCTGAAATCTGGAAAAGAATTCCACCCAAAACATCTGATAATGGTTCAGAAAAAGAGGAATAATGAGCAGATTCTGGAAATTTATAACATACTTAAGACCAGAGTCGCAGGGGTAAGACTTGATGAGAGATGTGGAACACCCATTACGGTTCTTGAATCCATAGAAATAAAGCCGGATATTCAAAGGGATGGCAGGATCTTCCCCGGACTCATACTGAAAAAAACGAATGAGGAGGATAAGGGTTCTTTTTTTTCTGTCTCAGGAAAGCAGATAGCTACGTCCGAAGAAAACCTTGATTCGCCGGAAAACTCGCAAAATGATAATTCGTTCCTGATACAAGGATTGTTGCCCAATGAAAACGATGTTTTTATTGAGGATGAAATTTACAAACAGGATGCGACCAAAACATATTTGAATGATTTCTCGGGCGAAATTGAAAACGAGTTATCACGGGTGATGAAAGATATCAGCGCAGTTCTCTTATCCGTCGAGTCAGGAATATCAATCAAGAATATACTGCTAATAGAGGGCACCTCTCCAAAAGTTTGGGAATCAAAAATATCCGAAGTCATGAACTACAGGTTCCCAAGATACATCAGGAAATCTGAAATTCAATTTGTAGCTTCAATTCCAAGGAGTATGTCAGGAAGGCCCGTATTGAATCTTATTTTCAAGGAATTATGACAGGGAATCCATATTTGAACCTGATACTTCCGGTTAAGGTTTAATTATCATCCTACGATTAGAGAAGAGGGAGATTTAAAATGGAAAGTTCTAACACCCAAAATAATACTTATGCTAAAGGACTTGAAGGAGTTATAGCCGCTGAAACAGAAATTGGATTTGTGGATGGCCAGGAGGGTAGGTTAGTCTACCGAGGCTATGATATCAGTGTCCTAAGCGAAAACTCAAACTATGAAGAGATATCCTATTTACTGAATTTTGGTAAACTGCCTAACAGGAAACAGATGACTGAGTACCTTGAGCAAATGAGGGCGAATTCAGAAGTTCCCCAGGATACATATGATCTCATACAAACCTATGGGAAAAAGGCACATCCCATGGTGACCCTGAGAACCGTAATATCAAACCTGGCATCTTACGATCCCAGGGAATCAGACTCTTCAATCGAGAACCAGAAAAGAATTGCGATATCCATAATTGCAAAAATGCCAGCCATAGTAGGGGCAATACACAGAACAATCTTAGGCAAGGACATCCTGAAATCAAGGAGTGAACTTTCGTACGCGGGAAGTTTCCTGTATTATGCCCTCGGAAGAAATCCGGATCCGGTGGAGACCAAGATAATGGACACGGCGCTCATGCTTCATGCCGACCATGGGATGAATGCATCAACATTCTCGGCTCTTGTGACAATTTCCACTTTGGCCGATATATACTCTGCAACAACATCTGCCATATCTACCCTGAAGGGCCCCCTTCATGGAGGGGCAAATGAAAGAGCATTGAAAATGATAATGGATATAGGGTCGCCGGAAAAGGCTGGGCCATATCTGGAGGCCATGGTTGCCAGGAAAGAAAAGATAATGGGGTTTGGGCACAGAGTGTACAAGGTATATGATCCAAGGGCAAAAATACTGAAAAAATACGCTTCATATATTTCTGAGAAGTCAGATAAGAAATCAATTTTTGAGACAGCAAACAAGGTCGAGGAAATAATGATAAACAAGCTGGGAGAAAAGGGAATATTTCCCAACGTTGATTTCTATTCTGGAATGATATACTATTCAATGGGATTAACGCCTGAAATATTTACCCCAATTTTCGCACTTGGCAGAATCTCGGGCTGGACTGCAAGATCGCTGGAATACCTTCAAAACAATAAATTATTCCGGCCAAAGGCACTTTACGTGGGCGAAAGAGGCCCAAAAACATATATATCAATACAGGAGAGGCAATAAACTGGACAAAGAAATAATAAAAAAAGATAGGGTGGGAAATAAAATCCTTGTTCCCGATACTTCAGCAATCCTTACCGGTTCTATGAACCTTCTTGGAGAGAATCTCGTAGTACCTTCCGGGGTTATATATGAGATAGCAAGGGGAAAACCGGCCAGAATCTTGAGGGATCAGGAAGAAATGCTTAAAATAGCTGATCCGGAAGAAGGGAACCTGATAAAGGTCAAAGAACAGGCCAGCATAACAGGTGATCTCAAATATCTCAGCAGTACTGATATAGAGGTTCTCGCCCTGGCTCTTGAAAAGAATGGAACAATTGTAACAAATGACTATTCAATACAGAATGTGGCAAAGAGCATGAATATAGCGTTTGAACCGTGTGGAATGGATCCAATTGCAGAGGAGATAAAATGGGTATTTCGGTGCAAGGGATGCAGGAAAATCTATGAGGAGAACATAAAGGAGTGCAGAATTTGCGGGCACAAAATCGTAAGATACAAAAAGGTTGAATAAATTGAAAGGTAGCATGAAATGGGAATATTCAAAGATACAGGATATAACCTGGAATCTAAATGAGAACACGCCAATTTATCCGGGGGATACCCCTTTTTCCATGGAGCACATAGGAAACGAATTAAAACCTTACATAAAGCTCACAAAAATAACAATGGGAAGCCATACAGGAACACACATGGATGCTCCATTCCACATGTTAGAAAACGGCTTTAAATCGCACGAAGTGCCAATTTCTAACCTCGCGGGACCGGTGAAGGTTGTACAGATCTCAGGCAGGAATGTGGAACCGGAAGATGTTCCAGACGAAGGCTGTGAAAGGGTTTTATTCAAGACCAGTACTATTCCATACTCTGGCAAATTCAGGTCGACCTTTTCATTCATTTCAAGGGAAGCAGCAGAACTAATCGTCGAAAGGAAAATAAAACTTGTTGGGATCGATTATCTTTCTATAGATAAATATGATTTCAAGGAACCTGATGCTCACTGGATTCTTCTGGGCGAAGGAATAACTGTAATCGAAGCTCTGGACTTAAGAAACATTGACCCGGGTGATTATATATTGGTTGCGCTGCCACTCAACGTATCAACCGATGCAGCCCCTTGCAGAGCTATACTTTTATCGTAAAAACATCAGAATGCTGTTTGCCTGTCATGCCAAATTTATTCAATTTCAAGAAAATCTGACATTGAGAGCGCTTCGTATGGATCGGCTGATATATAGTTTTCCAAACCCTTTTGGGTTAATGTGTAAACTATGAACTCTCTATCCATTAGTACTGGCCCACCCCATTTTGGCACTGACCCGATCCGCCTGTATTTGTGAAACTCTTTCCATTTTTGAAGGATCTTTTCCTCTGCCTTTTCGTTATCAGAAAAGAGTGGATAGGGAATGGGCAGAGCAATCCAATCATCACTAATACCAGATTCCCTGGGATCACACATGGTTTCAACGACTTTTTCCAATAATAGCTCTATGTTTGAAATTCGTGGTTCTATCCTATACTTCCCTTTTATTAGGACAGCCAGATATAGGGGAATCCTGCTGTATCCATAATAATTTATGAATTCTTGATAGGAAATGCCCTGGCCCCTGGTTGAATCTATTGAAATTCTTGGTATTCTGAGAAGGGCCTTTTTCCCGGTTGCATATCTTCGTTCTCTACCGCCGAAACCACTCTGGGTGTACTGCATATTCCTACCAACTTGAACAGGCAAGGTTCGGTCAATCCCGCAACGAAGGATGAACTCTAGCGTTTCAGATACACTGAGATCCCTGAACCCACCTTTCTTGATTGCAGTATCAACCATGGAGAAATAGCAAGTCTGGCTGTGATGCTGCCAGACCAATGTCCTATCAATTTCTTCTTCGAGGATTTTCCTGAAATTGCCATTATACACTGCATCCAGATCTATGTATGCAGCAAATGAGTTAACGGGGCACATTCTGAGTGCAATATCTCTGCCTTTCCCCCTAGAGCACCGTGCTCTTGACAAAGTGAGGTTGAATTCCTTTCTGAGAGCGAGGAGTTTTTCATAAGTGCCATCCGTGGAGTATGCGTCTACAATTGCTATGTTTGAATCTGGTGAATAAACAGAAGCAATAGACTCCTCAATTGTTTGTACATTATTGAAGACCGTGCCATAGATCCAGTGCTGCAAACTCTCTTCATATTCCTATGTGTAAACTTATAATAAATATATCCTGCTTGAAGAGATTATGGATTTCAATAGATCGATTGATTAGAGAAAAAAAGAGTTTTGAAGGTTGCTTTCATGAAAGCTATGTCGCTATTATCCCGAAACGTACAAACAAAACTTAAATGAAGTTGGACTATGTTACTTCCGCTAAATAGGGTGGCTGATCGAATGGATGATGGCTCAGAAAACCCGGAGATTGTCAGCAAGTTTGAGAAACTTGATTTTCTCTCGCTATGGAAGGGGAGAGAAAAGGTTAATCAGGTGGAAAAACAAATTCTGTCACTATTCCGTGACCTCCTCTCCCAGCTTTCGCAGGGAGCTTCCCACTTCAAAGGTTGCTGGCGGAATCTCCATGGGCTTGAATTCCCCTCGGCCCGAAGGTAATTTGTCCTTCATGCTAAGCCATCTGACTTTACGGATGCAGGCACGCATGAAGCAATATGCGATCCGACCTCTTTCACTTCTGTCTG